>NZ_PCOH01000135.1:0-1010 GCF_002976445.1 Bacillus sp. MYb56 | reverse complement strand
CAAGATAAAGTAGATGCCTACTGCACGAGATGAATCTATTAAAGTTGCTGCCGCTACGTCATCGATGTAAACAAGTCGATTCAATTCTTCAACGTTTGCGATAACAATGAGTTGTTTTGCGAATGTTGGTATTTCTCTACCTTCTTGTCTTGCTTGTGCTAATTCATTGGATCGTTCGCGAATAGTTTCCATCCAATGCTTGAGATGTGTATTTACATCATTTTCTGCTACGATGTAATGGGTCACATTCTCTTTATATTGAACCAATCCGTATTCGCTTGTATCTACTAACGTTACACTTTCAAAATAGTCTTTATCCGTTTGAGAAATGATACTTGATACAACTTGTTTTCTTATACTATCGTCTACACTATAAATCATTAAGTGATCATTTACCGCACTATCATGGGCAACAACTTCCACTTCTTTAAAGTCAAGACCCATTGGAATTTGTCCTAATTGTAATGCTTGTTTCACTTGTTTATGGTTACGATATGTCATTAAGTCAATTACTTCTGGCATCATTGGAATTGCTTTAGGAAGCTCTCCTTGCCATGCTTCATCCATTTCATGTGCTTCTTTTTGTAACAACTGAATTTGCTGCAATTCGTCTTCTGCTGTTGTTGGTAATGCTGTTTGGAATAATGTAGGATTTTCTAGTTTTATCAGTGCACGTCCTGTAATTTCTTCAATCTTAATATCAGATCGTCCTACAATACTTGATACTTCACTATGATCAATCATGTACAGACAAGGTTGTACCTTAATGTTATTGTATAGTTGAATGCGTAGTGCACTTTGTCTACCAGCACTAATCAATGTATGAATTCCTACACTTGCACCTTCTCTGACAACTTGCATCATAAGCATTTCAAACTCTTCGTAAAATCTAGCTTCTTTTACCGCATCGTAATTATCAATTGCTACAATGATATTCGGAACTTTATTTCCACTAGCTTTTTCATACATTTCTAAGCTTGCTACGTCATATTGACTTAACATGCGCTTAC
>NZ_PCOH01000134.1:0-1034 GCF_002976445.1 Bacillus sp. MYb56 | reverse complement strand
TTAATAACATATCCGATAATTGATTTTATAAAGTATATAGCGAAAATCTGTAAAGAAACAATAGAAATTGAGTCCTGTTAATACAGGACTTTTCTTTATAAATCATTATTGAAATACACATGAGGGAGTTTTTGATAATGTCCAAAAGTATAAAGAAAAGGAACGGAAATTCAATTACACATGAACAGTTCCTAACTAAAATTTATAAATTAGCAGGGGAAGAATACAAGGTTTTAACTACTTATACTTCATCAAAAGAGAAAATGGAGCTATAATTCCATAAGAAACATCGCTATAATGGTTGCCTTAACCCCCTTGTTATCATGGCATTAGACAAGGGGGTTTCTTATTTTATGGTGTTTCTTGTAAAGATACAATTCTAAGGGTGATTTTAAATACTTAATTATCTTGAACTTCATTTAATATATTTATCTCACATTCAAGTTCTTTTGTATCTATATTTAAAAAGTCCATTGTCATTGCAAGAACTTTTCCATCTTTATTTCTCTTAGATCCCCATAAACGAACAGCCCTATTGATTTTACTATCTTCATATATAATTTGAACTGTTCTTAATTCTTCTCCATCCACAAATTCACGATGTATCCAACACTCTTTAAATTCCAAATTCTCATCAGATTTATGCATGTTATACTTCAACATTACTTCTTCTAATTCTGGAAACCCCAAACCTTTTTTCTCCAAACAAATATACTCAAAATCCCAAAACTCTATAAAATGATAGATAAGCTCTTTTTGACTTTTCATCATAACTCCCCCACCCAAGGATTTTTAAAGCATTATATATATTTGATATCTGTTACATGATAAATTTTTATATATAGTACATTATCATGTTGGTTCCTAAATCTTAATTCATTACAAATCATATCGTAGTAATGAATATAACCCACTTCCAAATATGCTTTGTTTTGTTTTTGATATGAAATGCTTACTTGCTTGTTTTCAGCAATTGCACAACACACAATATCATTTATAAGATCTAATTTTTGTTCATCTAAAATAGGCATCGG
>NZ_PCOH01000133.1:0-1038 GCF_002976445.1 Bacillus sp. MYb56 | reverse complement strand
AGGTACAAATTCAAAAAGCTGTATTGCAAACATACGTATTTAAGGAAGCTGGAATTTTATATGGATGGTGAGAAAAAATGGACCATTATCAAATGTTGTATACTACCCCTTATTTATATTCTTCAAGCACTCTGAAAGAAATGTACAAAAGCACCAAAAAGGAAATTAACATTTGCGCCATACAAGAGCATATGCTACGTCACGAAGTATACCTGGACCAACAATATCGAGGTTACTATTATTTAAGTCAAAAAATTGAAGACGATCTATATGGCAATGAACAGGCATTGTCATGGAATGAGCTACTGGATGATTATCAACTTTATAGAGATCGTAATGGGAATTTATCTATCAAACTGAAAGGATGAGATAAACATGACAATCATTGGAGAGCTAGGGATTGTATATGGCGTGACCGGAGCTTCAGTTTTAGGAATAAAATTGCTGAAGAAGAAAGGTCTTTATCTTCCAGGTTGGTTGCTACGTGCGGGTCTTAAATGCTTACTGATTGGGAGTGTTTGGTACGTTCTAATGGATATACTAGATGTGTTTCTACGTTAGTATTACATCTGGTAGTTGAAAATGATTATAATAGCGCATCTTAAACCGCTTTTTCTAAGCTTCCATACAGGCTCAACTACCTTAAGGAGGTATGGAGGGAATGTTGTCACTTTTATTAATTCCAGCAACCTTTATAACTGTAGCTTATTTTTATCAAAGTAACGGAATGAGTGATAAGAAAAAAATCACAACGTTTTTTGAAATTGCAAAGATATGTGTTCAACATAAAGGTGAATTACAATACCCCATTTTTATAAAAGAAATTAAAGATGATATAAGTATGAATTATGTTTACAAGTTACCACTTGGTGTACCTAGTCAACTTATCCAAAAGTTAGCTGAAGTATTAGAAGAAGGCCTATATAAACCTGTTAAAATATCGTTTCACCAAAGAGAGCTTCATATTCGAGTATTTAGCCAACAAATACCTGAAATGTGGAATTGGTCTAAGGATCTATTAAAAGAGCATACATGGAG
>NZ_PCOH01000132.1:0-1047 GCF_002976445.1 Bacillus sp. MYb56 | reverse complement strand
GTTTCTTTTGTAACACATTATAAGGTGTGTTTTCTTCCGCTGATACTTGTGTTTGAATACTTCCAAATGATAAGGCCATTGTACTAATACCGAGTATCATTTGAGTAAATTTTGATTTCTTGTTCATAACATTTCCTCCATTTATAAATTACATTTAAAAAACTAATTATTATCATAAAATATTTTAAAATGCAATATTTCTTTGGTATTTCTGTACACAGCGATACCATATCAAAAAAAGAAATTGATATGTTTAGACATAATTTGAACAAAAAAAGCACTCTAATGAGTATCGAATGAGTGCCTTTCTGTGGTTTATAATCTTATTTTTTAAATTAAAATTGAATATGCTAAATGATAAACACTTTGTAAATAACTTGAGCCTACTGATTTAATACGACCAGGTTCATTGTAGTAATATAGATCAACTAGATCATATCTGTATGTGAATCTACCAGAGTAAGAATAGTCATCTCTATATGCTAGTGATAATGAAGCTGATCCTGATTGTCTGTTTTTACCTAGATGTAAGAATTAATAAAATATCTACTGCGTAATCCTATGCTTCTCTTAATTTAGATTCATGCAACCTCTCTCTTTCTTTTATCATTTTTACAAGAATGCAAAAGATGAAATTATACTGTACATTGCTTATACTTTTTGAAATAAAATCACCTTCGGTATGTACATCTTAGTTTAAATACATTTCAATTTACTTTCATAAATGTTACAAAAGTCTTTCATTGATTTAAAAGACTTTTAGATTTCTAAAATAGACTTATCAAACAAGACTTCCACATCAAGATTCAGAGAGAAACAAAGAAGATGGGTGGGGGATGAAGCCCCCACTGTTAGAAATTTCACTGTATAACATAAATAACTTTTGTTATGTGTAAATGTATTTGTTATTTGTTATTCACGTACGTATCAAACCATAAATGAATATATCCAGCTGTAATACGCTGTGCTTCCATTAAACGTTTTCCTGTTACCGGTGTTACTTCAGCACGCCATTTGTCAGCAGAGTCTTGTGATACCGCTGCTTTT
>NZ_PCOH01000131.1:0-1048 GCF_002976445.1 Bacillus sp. MYb56 | reverse complement strand
CTTTCGCTTCTTGATCTTTGTAAATCGTTTCTGTAAAGCTAACTGTGAAACAGATTTTCCAAATAGCTTATAGTATCTATCACTCATTCTTTTACAATAGTTATAAGCGAATCTTGAAGCTCCAGCATGGTTTCTAAGCACTTTTTCTTGTTCAGGCGTTGGAATCAATCTGACCTTCTTCGCCAATATCATCAGAAGTCAACTCCTTGATTATCTGTTTGGTCTTTTTAGAGCGCTTGCCTTGAAGTTTACAACTAAATACTGTAATGATTTGAACAAGGTCTTCTACGACCTCCTGTTCTTCTGTTTTAGCAGTATTGTCAATTACTTCAATCGCTGTTCCATGTAGTTGATAGATCTTTTCAACCAACTCATAACCGAACCTCACAAGTCTATCTTTGTGCATGACAACAATTTTTTCAACCTCATTGTTCTCAATGCGTTCAATTAACTTGTTAAAGCCTTTTTTCTTATAGTTGATTCCAGAACCAATATCTTCGATAATTTCAAATTGATAACCTCGCGCGATAAGATAATTGCTTCATTCTATCGACTTGTCTTTCTAGGTCGTTTTTTTGACTCGAAGAACTGATTCTACAATAGCCAATTACTGTGCGATTATTTGGGCGCTCCCCTTTTAGATAATGAAAGATTTGTTCTTCTGAATAGTAGCGTGTTCCACCAGCAGTCACCTTTTCAGGTACTAATTCACCGCTTTTGTGCATTCTCCTAAGACTACTAGGATGCAAACCTGTTAATTCCGATACTTGACTAACTCGTAAAAATTTCATTATTATTCTCACCTCATTGGATTTACCATAGCACATACGTTCGATAGATTCAACGAGATTTGATAGATTTAATTAAATTTATCTTGTTCAACTAAGGGCGCAAGTCCTTAGCCAGTTCTCTTATGAACTTCTCATGTTTTCACATGAGCGCAGACTATATGTTTATCTACTTAAAGATAGAGGATTTTTCCACCACCATAGGCTTGTGATGTACTCTCGTCAGTTATACGAGATAGTCGTTGAACGTTCATCTTATC
>NZ_PCOH01000130.1:0-1103 GCF_002976445.1 Bacillus sp. MYb56 | reverse complement strand
AATGAAGCCAATGGTTATAATCCTGACCATTGGCTCTTAATAGGTTTGCTACCATTTCTTTTTCCTTTTTTAATTCCTTCTGTGTAATCGTCACTGTATCACCACCCTTCAATGATTATGTGATTACTTCTGATATTGTTCTTTGCAATTTTGAATAAAGAATCCCACTTCTTTTTCAAATTCAGATGGTTTAATTTTTTCAAACTTAATTGCTTTCTTCAACTCTCCTTTTTCATAGTAGGCAAGGGTATCACGTTTTTGTGACAAACCAAAGTCGTGCTGATTACTTGTTCTTGGTACATCTTCTCTACCTCCAAATAATTCTTTCACCTGGACGTTGTTTTGTTTTGCTAATTTTCCAACATTAAAGAGGATATCTTCTCTTGTTTTTTTATCATTATTCAACATAACAAAACCAGTGCCATCCTCACTCATGAACTTCTTCATTTCTAACGGACTAAGTTCCATTACTTCCCCTTTTCCCGAACTAAAGACAAATGTTGAACCAATACCAATTGCAATTAATAGTCCAACTACAGCGGAAATGATCCACCCTTTACGACTCATGCATGTTCCTCCCTATGTCATATTTTAATAAGCGATTTTGAAGTGTGATGAGACACATTTATACTTCAACATCTGTCTTTATTTTATAACATTTAAAGGAAAGTGGGATAGAAAATGGAAATATCATTTATGGCTGGAATGACGAACCCTGTATTGGCATGCGTATAGAGACTAATCCCGACCTAGCTTCTATATGCCCAATACCGCACTACGTATTTTGGCCTGAACGTAGAACCTTATGTATCTACTGTTGTGATGTTCCTCGCTTCTTCAGAATGTCAAAATGGGATATTCCTCACGAGTACTGACACAAACAGGTCTTTGATACAATGCATTTCCAATGGTCACAGATATGAGTTTTACGTACCCACTCTTCTAACGATAATCGTATACCTAACCCCTCTAGTGACCGTTTCAAGGGAGGCACGCATATATATTGAAGTCGTATATCATCCTTCTACATCATTACTTTAAGGAAGAAATACGCAATATATATCTAAATTGTCAAAGAGCAAATTACTTTGTGCTATGTTCTC
>NZ_PCOH01000129.1:0-1170 GCF_002976445.1 Bacillus sp. MYb56 | reverse complement strand
ATAGAAGAACAGAGTAGAATGGCAATCAATTGACCATATAAATGGCACTCCAATCGTTCTTATTTTATCTTTTTACAATGATGGATTTGAAAGAATGACTTCCACGTTTTAAATAAAATTTCGATTTGCCAACGCAAATAATACCAGTCATGTACCTGTCCCATCGGGACAATATCTGTAGGGGTGTTTGTCATATATACATTGATACCACTGAGTCGTTTACTACGAGGAGAATACTTCATTCCTTTCTTTTTTTCTCTTACAGCTTGATCTTGTAATCGTTTTTGTTGCTGTTGTTTTGTTAATCGGTGAACAATTACACGAGCTGGCACTTTATCAATCATTCCTACATAAGCATCAGCTATTTCACATGTTTGTTCTGGTTGAAGGGAGTTCATTAACGTCTCCATATCTATCTGTATATACTCTGTACCTTTCTTAATTCTTCCACCTTGAAAATAATCAGGGTTAGGATTTTTTTGATAAATACGTGTATTCGACTTGATACGAGAGATATAGTAGGCCTCTTTATCTTGGATATATTGAAGGTCTTTTAAATGAAAATAACCTAAATCTCGGATACATAAATCATTCGCCGTCACAGTTGGGGCACACAGAGAGCCGTAAGTACGATCATGTTGTTTACCTGGACCTGTATGAATATGTAGGAACTGTCCACTTAACAAATCATACTCAAGTTGAATTTTTATCCCAGCTGTATGGCTACATCCTCCTGCACCTGGATAAACCGATGAAAATACATCCGGGAGTTGAAATGCAGTTGAATCTAAAATACGAATACGCTTGAAAACAGAAGTGTATGGAGAAGAAATCGGCATAGATGCGGCCAATTTTTTGCTTAGTAGTTCGGCTAGTAGCTGTTGTAAGAGTAGGACGGCCGACTTATTAAACCGTTGATTCAGTCCCTCAGGACTGATGAGTACTTCTGTTGATGCTTCTAAACAGCTAGATAACTGAGTTAAAGAAGTCATAGCTACATTTTGGCTCACCCATACACATAAAGCTACTAAATCTTTTGCTTGGTACTTACTGGTTCGTTGTACAAAACCAACATCTCTAGCAAGATCCCGTAAGGTATTTGGAGATAAAAAACTTTGAATCTCTTGAGCAAATAGTTGTAATTCGTCAGACACAGAAACAGACATAAAA
>NZ_PCOH01000128.1:0-1186 GCF_002976445.1 Bacillus sp. MYb56 | reverse complement strand
TTCGATTTTCTTTGGTGTTTGTTCTAGTTGTGGTTTCATAATAATCTGTTGTGGTGTCTCTAGTTGTGGAATAACAGGTTTTTCGGTTACTTTTGGTTGTTCCGGTACCTGTGGTTGTGGTACTTCTGGTTGCTCTGGCTTTTGTGGTATTTCTGGTTTTTGTGGTTGTTCTGGCTGTTCTGGTTTTGGTGTCTCTGGTGTAGGTGGTGTCGGTTTCTTCTGATCCTTCACCGTGTGCTTAATAATTTGACCATCCTCTTTAATTTCAAAAGAGAATATTTCTTCATTCAGTAGATATCCGTCTGGTGCGAACGTTTCTTTATACGTGTACTTTCCATATGGAAGCTTGAATTTTGCAATGCCGTTTTCATCCGTTTTTCCTTTTGCAACTTCTTTTCCTTGCTCGTTAAAGATAGTAAATTCAGCGTTTGGAAGTTTATTGTTGCCATCCGCAATATCTACCTTACTAATCTCCAACTCTCCTATGATTCGCTTATTTTGCGCTGTTAGCATGACTGTCTTTCCTTGTTCCGAGATAATAAAAGGAATAGGTTCTTTGCTTAACACATAGCCAATTGGTGCTTGCTTCTCAACAAATGAATATGCTCCAAATGGTAAGTCTTTCACTTCAATCAAACCGTTTTTATCAGTTTTGTGTTCACTAATTTTCTTCCCTTTACTATCTTGAAGAACGAACACCGCACCTTCTAATTTTCCACCCGGATTCTCTCCATCTAATTTTATAAGTCGCACATTTCCTTTTACTTCTTTATTTTCGACTGTGAAAGTTAGCGTTTTTCCTTGTTCTTTAATCTCGAATGGATATTTTGTTTGATTAAGAAGGTATCCTTCTACCCCTTTTGTCTCAACAAAATAATACTTTCCATATGGAAGATCCTTCACTTGTGCAATCCCTTGCTCATTTGTAGTTGTTTTTGTAATCTCTTTTCCCTCAGCTGTATACACTGTAAACTCTACTTTTGGAAGAGTTTTTCCGCTGTCACTTAATTTCTTAATCTCGATATTTCCTTTTACTTTAGTATTTTGTACTGTAATAGTTGCAACCTCGCCTGTTTTAACTTCAATCTGTTGTGGCTGCCCATTTAGTACATAACCAGTAGGTGATTTTACCTCTTTAAGAGTATAAGTTCCGATTTCTAAACCAGAAAGGCTTGCTAAACCTTGC
>NZ_PCOH01000127.1:0-1220 GCF_002976445.1 Bacillus sp. MYb56 | reverse complement strand
ATTTAATTTCTTTTGAAATCTTTGATGGTTATAAAAGTGCATATATTTACGCACGGCAAGTTTGACCTCATTCGCTTTATGGAAGGAGTGTAAATGAAAACACTCTGCCTTAAAGTGACTGAAGAAGTTTTCCATACAAGCATTATCCCAACAGTTGCCTCTTCGAGACATACTTGCCTTCATCTGATATTTTTTAAGTAATTGATTATATTGACGAGATGTATACTGGGACCCTTGATCACTATGTAAGAGGATTCCCTTCACATTTCGTTTTTTCTTTGCCTTTTTCAGTGTATCTAACACAAGTTTTAAGTCGTTTCTACGACTAGTTTCATAGGCAACAATTTCATTATTGTATAAATCCTTAATAGCGGATAAGTACAAGCGCTGTCCATTGAAAATCAAATAGGTAATATCGGTTACCCATTTCTCATTCGGTTTTGAAGCTTGAAACTCCCTATTTAGATGGTTCTCTGAAATCACATAAGCTTCTTTTTTTCCGTAATAAGGTCGTTTTTTCCTAATTACGGCTTTGATACCTAGTTCACTCATCAATCTTTGGATGCGCTTATGATTCAAATGAAGGTTATATGTGGCTTTCAGCCACACTTGTATTCTTCTATATCCATAAATTCCTCTTGATTTTTTATGACACGCCAATATCTTTTTCTTAATTTCGATATCCTCTGATTGTTTTTTTGAAGGCGTCGTATGCCGTTTTATCCAGTTGTAGTACCCACTTCTGGTTACACCAGCAATATCGCATAGAATGGTCACTGTATAACCTGTTTTTGTCATTTCATGGATGACTTCGAATTGTTTCGTTTTGGATACGACTTTCATTCCTCCTTTTACATCCCTAAGAGCTTTTTTAATATTTCATTTTCCGCTTCTAATCGTCGGATCTTAGCTTCAGGATCTTCGGGTCTAACTCTTGGTCTACCTAAACCTGGTCCTTTCGCTTTCCCGCGTTTTTCTTCTAGTCCTTTGATTCCTTCAGCTTCAAAGTGTTTCACCCAACGACTTACAACCGAGTGATGAATACCTAATTCTTTCGCAATGGTTTTATAGCTCATGCCTTCTTTTAAGTATAAATCTATAGCTTTTTTCTTAAATTCTACATCGTAAGTGACTCTAATTTTTCCCATAAAAAAATCCCCTCCATAGTAAACAGGTTAATGTGCTTTCTTTTTCCTGTCTACTATAAGGGGATCATATCA
>NZ_PCOH01000126.1:0-1304 GCF_002976445.1 Bacillus sp. MYb56 | reverse complement strand
TTCCCCAGATAAACAGGGCGGAGCATTTGTTGAATATGTTCATTAAACCTCCTGTTCCATCTATCTTCTTCATGACTGTACCGGCGAGCGTTAACCCAAAGAACCAAACCCAGGATACTGTAATACATGTGATTGTAAAAATAACTTGTTCCGTTCCGACATATTTTAATGCACTTGTCCCAATAACACCGACTATATCTAAGAGAGCATGAGGGTTTAATAAAGAAACCGATAAAGCAAAGATGACTTGCTGACGGATTGGTAATGCTTTATTTGTTTTACTTGTTGTTGGCTCAGACCTCCAAATAACGTATCCCATGTAAAGTAAAAATAAAATACCAGCAATCATTAGGCTAAGTCGTAGCCATTCAAATTGTAAAACGATAGTGGATAGCCCAAAAACAGCTAAAAGAATTAAAAAAGTATCACATAGTGCAGCTGTAACAGCCGCCGGAAGTGCTCGAATTAGTTTTGGCTGTGTGGCTCCTTGTGAAAATACAAATACATTCTGTACCCCTAAAGGTAAAATAAGTCCGAATGCTAAGATTATTCCATGAACAATAGCTTCCATATAATCAACTTCCTTTCAATTACTATCGTACTATGATAAAACTAAAAGAAAACAACCAATTGGATGGTTTTTAATCCACCCAATTTAGGAGGGAATTAGATGAAATGGAAACCAAATCGTCATTCTCATTTGACCTTTCAAGAGCAAATTGTAGATTGGATAAAGTCTCATATTGAGCGAGGTGATTGGACTGTTGGCACAAAAATCCCAACACAGCGCCAACTTGCAACGCAATTTAATGTGAACCGAAGTACTGTGCAACTTGCGCTTGATGAATTAAGGGCGGATGGTTTGCTCGAATCTAAAGTGGGGTCAGGGGTATTTGTGGCCAATAATTCGTGGAATGTGCTTTTGAACAGATCTCAACCCAATTGGCAGCAACACATTGAATCAAGTATTCATAAACCAAACTACCACACGATTCAACTCATCAACGAATATGAGCAAATGGATCATATCATCCGTCTTGGAACAGGTGAATTATCACCAGAATTACTTCCAACGAAACAAATTGAACAGTCGTTAAAAAAGATTTCACTTGAATCAAAGGCACTTGGCTATTCATCACCACAAGGAAGTGAAAAGCTTCGGGGGATTTTATGTAATTATTTAAAAAAACGTGGTATTCAAACAGCACCAGAGAACATTTTAATTGTTTCAGGAGCACTTCAAGCACTGCAATTAATTGCAGTTGGATTATTAGAAGAAGGATCTATTGTCTTTCAAGAACAAC
>NZ_PCOH01000125.1:0-1336 GCF_002976445.1 Bacillus sp. MYb56 | reverse complement strand
TAAAAAAACAGAAGAAAGAAAAGCCAAAGAAAGATGTTTCGAAAAAGAAAAATACAAAACTGTTAGGTTTTTTATCTAGAAAAAAGAAAGAAGCGCCACCAAAGGTAAAGAAAAGTATTGCGGAAATTATGCAAATCGTAGATATGACGGAGGATGGCATATTTGAGCTGAAAAATGAGGAGTTTTTAGAAATTCTTCAAGTGGAAGGTGACGATATGTTCTCAAAGAATAGCGACGAACAAGCATTTGTCATTTTCTCACATGCTTATTTTTATCAAGCCTACAAACAGTCCATTAAACTTGTTTTTTTAAACTTCCCATGTCAAACAACCGAACAACAACGTTATATAGAGAAGAAAATTAAAGAATGTACCAGTCCTTTGTATGAACGAATTTTAAATCAAAAGTTAAAAGAACTTCAGTTTTTAGAATGGGGCAGAACAAATCGGGAAGCCTTCTTATTTATTTACGGAGAAACGGAATTAATCGTAAAAGAACGTGTGGATGCAGCAAAGCGATATATCAAACGCTCTACCGAGCTATTAGAGGTGGATGAAGAGAAAAAGTTAGAGCTTATGTTTAAATTGTTTAATCAAAATGCAAAATTAGGAACGAAAAATATATGGTAGTAAGGAGGAAACAATATGTTTGCGTTCAAAAGTAAAAAATCAAAAAAGGAAAAACAAGAGGAACTAAAAAAGAAGAAAGGTTACAACCCTTATTTAGTGGCTAGAGTTCAGCCACAAGGAGGCGTAAGTTTTAAAGAAAGTTATGTGCAAACAGGTGATGGGTTTTCTACTTGTATCCATGTTTTTGATTATCCAACAGAAGTAAATGATTTTTGGTTAGAGCAAATTATGAATATGCCAAATGTGATCACAACATTAGATGTAATGAGTGATGACCGAAAAGAGGTTGTTGAATCGATTAATAAATCCATGAGTGAACAAAGTGTGCGGCATGATACAGCAAAGGATAATATAGATCGGATTGATGCAAAAAATGAATTTTTAGAGCTGGAAGCTCTCTATACGGATTTGAAACAAGGTGAGGTCATGAAACGTATTCATATCCGTATCTATGTTTCCGCTAGAACTTTAGATGAGTTAGAAAAACAAGTAAAAGAAATTATGGAAACATTAGAGTCTTATAACTTTCGAGGAGCTGTCTTTTTAAATGAACAAGAGTATGAATGGGATGCACTCGTGACGAGCTTTGATACACAAAAAAATTATGTGAACCGAAGAAAAGGAAAAGAAATTCCGGCAGTCAGTTTGGCTGGTGGATGTCCATTTCACTATTCTTATTTGAACGATCCATACGGTACGTATTATGG
>NZ_PCOH01000124.1:0-1362 GCF_002976445.1 Bacillus sp. MYb56 | reverse complement strand
AACAATATGTAGTAAAAGGATTACAACAGGCAGCCATTCAACAGTATGGAGAAGCCGTTAAATACTTCGATAAGGTCAATTACACAGAATTAGATAAAGATAGTCAGAAGGCAGTTCTATTTACTTATTTATTAAATGGAAAGGCAAATAAGGCATTACAATATGAGCCGAAATTTGCAGAAAGTGTGGTTGCTTATTTTATTGGGATAGACAACATGAATAAAATCAATGAAATTGATGTCAAAAATGATGTAATCGAATTTGAAAAAGCAGCACTTAATAAGAAATATAAGGAGGTAATCAAGCTTAAGGGGAAAGTCAATATGGACGGTAGACGTGAAAAACTCATTGTTGAAGCTTTTGTAAATCTAAAAAAATATGAAGATTGTTATTCTTTTGCCAAAACGCAAGGAAATAAAAACGTAATGAAAGAGGTCAAAGAATTAGAGAAACGAGATATTCAACAATCTACGATAAGTGAAGAAGAAAAGAAAGCTAAGATTGAAAAAATTGATAAAGATCTACAGAACATCTAAGGGGGAGAGAATAACATGCCTTTAAATTATGAGAATCTGTACAAAAAAATGGGAATAGTTTTTCTTGGTGGTTCGTTGATATTGAGTACGACAGGGTGCAGTTGGTTTGGAAGTAAGGAATCATCAAAAAGTAAAACAGCTATTACAAAAAAGGTAGATAAGAATAAGCCGGATGAAAAGAAAGAAGATCTGAACAAACATGATTTTGAAGCAATTACAGAAAACGCAATTCAAAGTAAGGATAATGAAGTTGCTTATGTAATCGAAGAACTGGATAAATCAAAAATTAATTTTAAAGAAAAATCTATTGTAAGTAATCTTCAAAATGGGGATGAAACCACTTCTCGTGTTCTAGCACTCTTTGATAAAGAAACAACAGATAAAACACTTCAAGATACAACAAAAGATAATGTGATTGCAGCTATTACAGATAATAAGCCACAAGTCACCGTGAATGGAGATCACTTTGCATTCGGCGATCAAAATATTGATTCTACAGTAGCGAGTATAGGCGATACTCTTCCGCCAGAGAAGAAACCAGAGGCAATTGTGAACCCACCAATTATAACGGAGGGTGAGAATGGTAATACGGAAAATACAGGGACAGAAAAACCAAAACCACCGATAGAGCCACCAATAGAGCCGGAAAAACCGACAGAGCCGGAAAAACCAACAAATCCAGAGAAACCGACAGAGCCGGAAAAACCAACAAAACCAGAGAAACCGACAGAACCGGAAAAACCAACAGATCCAGAGAAACCGACAGAACCGGAAAAACCAACAGATCCAGGTAAACCAACAGATCCAGAAAAGCCAACAGATCCAG
>NZ_PCOH01000123.1:0-1369 GCF_002976445.1 Bacillus sp. MYb56 | reverse complement strand
CATCTGCTGTTTTGACAACGACATTATTTACATCTATGACTGTAAATAGTTTGAACATTCATGCTGAAACAACACAAACCCAGGCACAATATGAAGAGAGAAAGTTTGAACTTCCAAGTACAGGACATTATATGGGTGAAGCAGCAAGAGAAAGAAGAAGTGAGCAACGAAACTATGTGCCAACAGGAATTTATGTAAAATCGAATGAGCAAGTCACAATTGAAGTATCGGGACTATCAGGATTAGAAAAGCTTGGAGCAACTATTGGGACAAATGAATATGATAAAGAAGGGGGAAAAGCATTTCGTCTTTCTCCTGGTTCTAACACCATATCCTCTCCAAACGGTGGTTTATTAGGGTTTGATAACTCTGAAGGGAAAGGAACTGTTAAGGTGAAAGTAACACAAGGCGGGAGCCCTGTTCCATTCTTTGAATTAGGGAAGCATACGAAAGAGGACTGGATTGCTATGATGGACAAGTATCCAGATGCGCATGCTGTTCAATTAAAGTCAAAGAAAGCAGTACTTACTGTTACTCGTGATAGTGCCAAGAAATATATTGTGGATCAAGATCCTGTTCCCCTATTAGAAAAATACGATGAAATGATTCGAGCGCAAGATAAAATATCGGGACTTTCTGAAACAAGTTCTAATCCGTTACATCGTTCAACTCGCCGTCTTTGGGCTTTTGTAGAGAACCCTAACAACCCACCGGGCATGTACATGTATGCAGGTCGGGATGGAGTCGTATTTACTACTGCTTATGACGCAATTAAAAGTGCTTTAAATGTAAATGAATTTGGATGGGGACAAATGCATGAAGCAGGACACACAAGGCAACAAAACCCTTGGACGTGGGCTTCGAATGGAATGACTGAAGTCACTGTTAATATATATTCCTTAGCTGCACAAAAACAATTATTCCCGAATCAACCAACGCGTTTAGAAAAAGAAGGGGACTACGATAGAGCCTTTGCATACTTAAAACAAGCAGATAAAGAGTATAAAGCTATTGATGACTTGTTTGTGAAACTTGTTATGTTTTGGCAACTTCATTTAGCATATGGGGAAGATTTTTATCCGAACCTTCACAAACTATATCGAGAGTTACCAAAGGATACACTTCCAGAAACTGATGAAGATGAAATACAAGCATTTATTTTCAATACATCGAAAGTAGCGAAACAAAATGTACTTCCATTTTTTGATCAATGGGGACTGAAAGCATCACAAGAAACGAGAAAAAAAGTAGAAGCATTGAACTATCCAACATTAACTGCCCCTATATGGGAAGCGACGGATGCGAAACTTGTTAAACCAATTGCCGCGTATGGTCCAAGAAAATAATGAAAGCAAGTGTGTGATCTAGC
>NZ_PCOH01000122.1:0-1372 GCF_002976445.1 Bacillus sp. MYb56 | reverse complement strand
ACCCCACATCCATCAACTTAACGTATATTTTTATACAAAATGCGGTCTTTCCACGTAGTTTTTTATTATCTTTTATAGATGTTATAAAAGTAGGCACATCAAATAAACCCTGACGGGTTTCAAATTTTTCGCTATGCTACCTGATGGGCAGAAGTGGTATACTCATACACAACACCTAAAATATCAAAGACTGTTTTTTTCTCATATCTGTGAGATTTTCGTCCGTTTCGCTGTAGGAGGTTAAACAGACGAAGGAGAATCTTTGATAATTCTTGGGTGTTTTTATGTAGTGCTTGATGAAAAAGTAAGAAATAATCTTTAATTATGTACATCGCTTTATATTCACTTAGTTCTTTCTGTTTCTTACGTAACAGGAGTTCTCTCATTTTAAACATAGTAGAAGAACATAATAGGATACTAATGAGTTGTCCATAAAGGTGGCATTCTAATCGCTCTTGTTTAATAGATTTACAACGATGAATTCGAAACCAAGATTTCCATATTTTAAATAACAGCTCAATTTGCCAACGCAGTGAATATAAATCATAGATTTTCTCTTTCGGTACCCATTCCGTAGGAATGTTTGTCATATATACCGTAATTCCTTGTAAAAGTTTCGTACGCTCTGTATATGTAATCCCTTTTTTCTTTTCACGAATAGCTCGATCATGTAGACGTTTCTGTTTTTGCTCCTCTGTACATCTATAAACCACAATGCGAGTGGGTAGTTTGTCTTTGCTCCCTACATATACATCATGTAATTCATACACTTGGCCAGGTTGTAATTGGTTCATGATGTCTTCCAAATGAATTTGTATATATACCGGTCTCAATTGAGCAGGTTTTGTTTTAAATACCACTGTTTCGAATTCTTTTCTATATATTTTAGTTGGTAATTTAAGACGCGATAAATAATACCCTTCCTTATCTTGGATCGATTTAAAGTCTTGTAAACGAAAATACCCTAAGTCACGAATATATAGTTCATTCTTTTGTGTCATGTCCATTCGAGTCGCCCCATATGCCTGATCACTTCGTTTTCCTGGTTCAATTTTCACATCAGAAAACTCTCCACTCAACAAGTCATACTCTAATTGAATTTTCACACCAGCTGTATGACTACAGCCTCCGGCACCAGGATAAGTAGCTGCGAATCGATCTGGAACTTGAAAGGTTGTAGAATCAAGGATGCGAATCCGCTCAAAGTAAGCAGAAAGAGAATGAGAAATTGTAGATGATCCTCCAATTTTAGCTTGTAGAAGTGTAGTAAACACATTTCGAAAGAAGGCTACAGAAGCCGAGTTAAATCGTCGATTCAGTCCCTCAGGACTTAATAAAATTCCTGTTGAAGTTTCTAATTGACTACAAAGTT
>NZ_PCOH01000121.1:0-1432 GCF_002976445.1 Bacillus sp. MYb56 | reverse complement strand
GGAAAAATTATTGAGCTATTAGCAGTTAATCATCTTATCAAAGGTGATCTGGAAATTACAAAGGTAGATGTTGCGGATGGAAACAATAAGCTTCCAAATGCAGAGTTTACGATTTATAACGAAGCAGGAAAAGAAGTAGTAAAAGGTAAAACAGATGATAAAGGTATCGCTAAATTTGAAAAGCTACCATTTGGAAAATACACATATAAAGAAACAGTTGCACCAAAAGGTTATATCTTAAATGAAGAGACGTTTTCTTTTGAAATCAAAGAGAATGGTCAAATTATTAAACATATCGTTAAAGATGAGAAGATTCCTTTGATTAAAACAACAGCAACTGATAAAAAAGATGGTACAAAAGAAATGCACATTTCTAAGTCTGTAACAATCCAAGATAAAGTGGAATACAAAGACCTACAAGTAGGTAAAGAGTACACTTTAAAAGGTAAATTAATGGATAAAAAGACTAATAAACCATTAGTTGTAAATGGTAAAGAAGTAACAGCTGAAACTAAGTTTACACCAAAAGAAGCAACTGGTTCTATTACATTAGATTTCACTTTTGATGCAACTGGTTTAGAAGAAAAAGAAGTAGTAGTATTCGAAGAGTTACTGAAAGACGGAAAAGTTGTTACTACACATGCTGATATCAATGATAAAATCAAACAGTTAAGTTCGTTAAGCCATCAGTAAAAACAACTGCTACAAACAAAGCTGATGGTGGAAAAGAGATTCATTCAAAGGATTCTATCACTATCCAGGATAAAGTGGAGTACACTAACTTAGTTGTTGGTAAAGAGTACACTGTAAAAGGAAAATTAATGAACAAAGCTATTAACGAACCATTATTAATTGATGGTAAAGAAGTAACAGCTGAGACTAAATTCACTGCAAAAGAAAAGAATGGTTTTGTAACATTAGACTTTTCTTTCGTTGGTGCTGAACAGCAAGGAAGAGAAGTAGTCGTGTTTGAAGACTTATTACATGAAGGTCAAGTAATTGCAACACATGCTGACATTAACGATGTAGGTCAAACAGTTCGATTTGTAGAACCTTCTATTAAAACGACAGCTACAAACAAAGCTGATGGTTCTAAAGAGTTAGACGCTTCTAAATCTGTAACAATCCAAGATAAAGTGGAATACAAAGACTTAATTGTGGGTAAAGAGTACGTTGTAAAAGGCAAACTAATGGATAAAGCAACAAAAAAACCATTATTAGTTGATGGTAAAGAAGTAACAGTAGAATCTAAGTTTACTGCAAAAGAGAAAAATGGTTCTATCACACTCGATTTCACATTTAATGCTTCTGCATTACAAGGTAAAGAAGTGGTAGTGTTTGAAGAATTGTATCAAGATAATGTCTTGGTAGCTATACACGTTGACATCGAAGATAAGGGTCAAACGGTGAAATTTAAAGAAGTAAAACCGGA
>NZ_PCOH01000120.1:0-1434 GCF_002976445.1 Bacillus sp. MYb56 | reverse complement strand
TGAAGTGCACCCCAATTGTTAGACACGGTCTAACAATTGGAGGTGCATTTTTTATGGCTAAATTTTCTTCAAAAGAAAAAATCCAAGCGGTGAAACGATATTTAGATGGTTCAGAAAGTGGAGAAACAATTGCTAAATCTATAGGAGTTACTCCTGTTTTACTTCGCGAGTGGATTAGACGATATGAATCTTCAGGTGAAAAGGCCTTTGAAAAGCGCTATACATTCTACTCAGCTCAGTATAAACTAGATGTACTTTATTATATGAATGAACACGGGACATCTATCAGAGAAACAGCGGCACTTTTCAATATTCCGTCTTATGAAACACTTCGGAAATGGAAAATAGCGTATGAAACAGGAGGATTGGATGCCCTACAATCAAAGAAAAAGGGGCGTCCAACCATGAAAGATAAAAATATAAAACCAGTAGTTGAAGGATCAATCGAAGCCTTACAAGCGGAAAATGAACGTTTACGTATGGAAAATGCATATTTAAAAAAGTTGAATGCCTTAGTTCAAAACAAGGAAAAATCACAAAACAAGACAAAGCGGAAGTAATCTATGAGTTAAGGCATGAATTTCCTGTTAAGGAGTTACTTAAACTCGCTAATATTCCGCGTAGTACGTACTATTATTGGATAAAACAGTTCAATCGTCCTGATCCAAATGCGGAGGTAAAAGCACTGATTCAAGCTATTTATGATGAACACGATGGGTGTTATGGCTATCGTCGTATTCGCGATGAACTTATGAATCGTGGGCACAAAGTAAATCATAAAAAGGTGTATCGTCTTATGAAAGAATTAGGGTTAAAATGTCTGGTTCGTATAAAAAAATATCGCTCTTATAAAGGGACAGTTGGGAAAATTGCGCCGAATATTTTAAATCGCAACTTCCAATCTGAAAAACCAAATGAGAAGTGGGTTACAGATATTACGGAGTTTAAGTTATTTGGGGAGAAGTTATATCTATCGCCAATATTGGATTTATTTAATGGTGAAATTATCACCTATACCATTGGTTCAAGACCTACCTATTCCCTTGTTTCAACAATGTTAGATCAAGCTTTTGAACGTGTAACAGATCAGGATAAACTCCTCATTCACTCTGATCAAGGCTGGCACTATCAAATGAAACAATACCGTCATTCTCTTACGAAGTGTGGCATAACTCAAAGTATGTCTCGTAAAGGAAACTGTTATGACAATGCCGTTATTGAAAATTTCTTCGGTATCATGAAATCGGAATTTCTGTATCGAAAAGAATTTGAAAGTATAACACATTTCAAACAAGAATTAGCAAAGTATATAGAATACTATAATCATAAAAGAATTAAGGCAAAATTAAAGGGTATGAGCCCGGTACAATACCGGGCTCATACCCTAGAGGCTGCCTAATGAAACGACCTGTCTAACTTTCGGGGGTCACTTCA
>NZ_PCOH01000119.1:0-1594 GCF_002976445.1 Bacillus sp. MYb56 | reverse complement strand
AAAGACCAACTATGAAATGTCAAGCGTGAAATACAATATAAATGAAGAGTGTTTACCCTAAAAAAGGGTAACTTAAATAAACCTTGAGAAGTCTCAAAAAATAAAAAAGTTATCTCTGGCAGGGGAATGGAGGAATTTTATAGGGTTTATTACTCTTTAGAATGGCATAGACAATATAACACAACTTCCTAGCTACAGCTCCTATACAAACATAATAGTGTTTTCCTTGATTTCGTTTCTTTTCATAAAAAGCTTTTAATACAGGATCATGTTTATAAGCAGTAATAGCCGCTTGAAATAATGCTCTACGTAGATGGGAGGAGCCACGTTTGGACATAGACATACCAGTTGATTCGTATTGACCTGATTGAGAAATAGTGGCATCAATACCGGCATAAGCCACAAGTTTAGAAGGCTTGTCAAAGCGGTCTATATCCCCAATCTCGCTTAATATGGTGGCACCTAATATAGGACCAATACCCGGAATAGTAGTGATTGGTGTATCTAAGTCACTTAATAGTTGAGACATTTGATTCTCACATTCTCTCAACTGAGTTTCAATAAAGCGGATTTGCTCCATCAACATTTTTAATTGGAATGAGAAAGCATCTTTACAAAAGGTGACACCAAATGAGTTTGAGGCTAATTCCATCAGTTGATTGGCTGTTTTTTTTCCAAGTCGGCAACGACTTGCTTGCTCAATTATTAGTGTCAAATCATCAATAGACAGTCTTTCATAATCGCTAGGAGATGTATATTCAATTAGGAGCTGTGAAGACGTTTTGCCAAAGACATTAGAGAAAATACTTTGATATTCTGGAAAGGTTTGATCTAACACGACAAGCGCCTTGCGTTTTAAATCACTTATATTACGTACAAGAGAATTACGAAACCGGCTTAGTTGTTTTAAAGCGAACATTTTCTCGTCTACGAGTGGAGTTTCAAGGAAGCGGCCAAATCGTATGACATCGGCAATCATAGTGGCGTCAATGGCATCTGTTTTTCTCTTTCTAATTTCTGTTCCCTTTCGCCATGCATTGGTTTGGAGTGGGTTCAGTACAATCACAGAAAAACCATGATCTAGTAGAAAAGAATAGACAGCTATCCAATAGTGACCGGTGGCCTCCATCCCGATTGACAGTTCTGTCGGAGAACTAATGTATCGGTAAAGCCAAGTTAATAAAGCTTGTCCACCTTCTTTATGATTGTGGAAAGGAAATGGCTTGGTAATAGGTTTCCCAGTGGAATCAATGATGGAAGCATAGTGCTTGTGTTTGGCAATATCAATACCTAAGTAGAACATAGTATACACCCCTATTTTGATGATTTTTAGATAGTGTTATCCTCCCCTGAACTAATAAGCGCTACTACCTCGTAAGAGATACGAAGAATGACCAATGGTCATCAACATCCAACTCATTCGTAAACTACTTATTAGACAGAGGTACCAATCTTTCAATCGAATACAAGGATTCAAGGTGGTGATCGGCAACACTCTATCTACAAATATAAGTATCTCATAAAGCTGGATACTCTTGGGTTTATAGGTGAATCCCATTCCTAAAAAACCTAACTTAATCATACGAGGTGGTGA
>NZ_PCOH01000117.1:0-1647 GCF_002976445.1 Bacillus sp. MYb56 | reverse complement strand
CAGCTCCGGTCGTGAAACGAGCAGCGGCAAAACAATTTCAGCAAAAGTATTCTGTAACAGAGCTGAATAGAATGAGTGATGACGAATTAATTGACACATTGGCAAATGTTAGTTGGGATCAAATCGCAGATTTATCTCAATTTAATCAAGAAACAAAAGCGTTTTATCAAAATAAAGAGCGAATACAGGTTATTATTGATGAATTAGGTCGTCGCGGAAGTACATTTACAAAAGATGATACAAAAGGAATTGAGACGTTTGTTGAAGTATTATATTGCGGTTTTTATTTAGGCTTTAATAATAAAGAAATAAACTATTTAAATGAGCGAAGCTTCCATGATAAATGTTTACCGGCATTAAAAGCAATTGCAAAAAATCCGAATTTCAAACTTGGTACAAATAAACAGGATAAAGTGGTATCTTCATACGGTAAATTAATTAGTAACGCTTCTTGTGATGCTGAAACAGTTCAATATGCAGCGAATATAGTAAAGCAATATAACGATAATATTTCTACATATATAAGTGATAAAAATAAAGGAGACGCCTTGTATAATCTCATACAGGCGATTGATAACGATATACAATCTTACGGTAAAAAAGCGGATGAAACAATATGGTATGGGAAAATTGATGGTTTCATAAATGAAGTCAGTCGAATGGCGCTTCTGAATCAAGTGACAACAGAAAATAGTTGGTTAATTAATAATGGTGTGTATTATACTGGCCGTTTTGGGAAATTCCATAGTAATCCAGATAAAGGTTTAGAAATACTTACACAGGCAATGCGTATGTACCCTCGTTTAAGTGAGGCTTATTTTAATGCGGTAGAGCAAATTTCAACAAACTATGGTGGGAAAGATTATAACGGAAATACAGTAGATTTAAAGAAAATCCGTGAAGAGGGCCAAAAGCAGTACTTACCCAAAACGTATACATTCGATGACGGTTCTATCGTATTTAAAACAGGGGATAAAGTAACGGAAGAAAAGGTTAAGAGACTATATTGGGCTGCTAAAGAAGTAAAAGCGCAATATCATCGTGTAATTGGAAATGATGCAGCGTTAGAAGCAGGGAAAGCTGATGATGTACTGACAATCGTAATTTATAATGATCCATATGAATATAAACGAAATAGCCAATTATATGGATATGACACGAATAATGGTGGCATTTACATTGAAGGAAAAGGAACGTTCTTTACATATGAACGTACACCGCAGCAAAGTAGTTATACTTTAGAAGAATTGTTCCGTCATGAATTTACACATTATTTACAGGCAAGATACGAAGTTCCAGGATCATGGGGACAAGGAGAATTATATCAAAATGAACGTATGACTTGGTTTGATGAAGGCAATGCAGAATTTTTTGCGGGATCTACTCGTACGAATAATGTTGTTCCGCGCAAAAGTGTAATTAGAGGATTATCATCTAATCCTGCGGAACGTTATACAGCAGAACGAACATTATTTTCGAAATATGGATCATGGGATTTTTATAATTATTCTTTTGCACTGCAGTCTTACTTATATACTCATCAATTTGAAACTTTCGATAAGATTCAAGATTTCATTCGTGCAAATGATGTGAAGAATTATGATGCATATCGTGAAGCTTTAAGTAAGGATCCAAATTTAAATAAAG
>NZ_PCOH01000116.1:0-1781 GCF_002976445.1 Bacillus sp. MYb56 | reverse complement strand
GCTATGTTCTCAGCACACTTCAAAATCGCTTTTTTTATTTACACTTTTGTTTTACAGCTACTAACTCTGCTTTTTTATTTTTCCGTTTGGCAATTAAGTTTTGATGTTCATCTCTAACCGAACGCACTTGATAATAAATTTGAGCTACCTTTTCGATGCTTCCAGTGCTATTTTCAATTGCGATGGCACCTTTCAGTTCGTATGTTTTCCCATCAAAATTTTTGACACTATGAGCTTGTGATGCGGCAATATCATAGAATGTGAGCCTTTGTTCTTTTCCCATATGAACGCCTCCTATTTTTGATAAAGAAGGGAGAAAAACGCTTCTCCCTTGTATAGTTTTCTAGCCATCTAGATAGGATGAAATAGTGAACGAGTGCTTGATATCATGCTAGGATTGTTGTGTTGTACGAAGTGATAATGCGTTGTGCTGCCTCTTTTCCGTATATGTGCTGTAATGCGGATTGAGATTCAACTACGATTGAATGCTGAATGTGGTATGTTGCGCTTTCTTTCAAAAACTGCTCCATATGAGGGATCGGGTACAAATCATATTGATGAAATACCAGGTGAATCGGTCTTATATTCTTGCATTCTGTTAGATATTGAAGAAAATTTGATAATGCTTCTCCTCTATCTTGATACGTACTTGTTTCCGTTTCTATACTGATATACACAACTGATTTTTGTTTTACATCCATTTCAAGCGTTTCATAACCAGTTAGTAAATCCTGTTTGATTATGTGATATCCTTGTTCTCGTTTTTCATGATGTGTATCTTCATAAAAGTTGCCTTTCGGATCAAAAATGAAAATAAAATCATCTGTTGTTTCTTTCACACCTTCTATGACTGATTTGTACGCCCCAAAACGAGCTTTTATCACACCTGCAACCTTTTCCCCTTCATTCAGTTCTTTCAACGCTCTAATCACCTTTGTATACTTCTTAGCTACGCCTAACATGCGTTGCACTCCTTCCTATTTCATTTCCCTCTTATAACTACTACTGAAACCAAAAATACTCTTTTTGTTCCCCTTGCTTTTCACGTTGATGTTTTTCAAGAATGTATAACAAAGTGATAGTTATCGCATCCCTTGTTTCTTTTGAATAAAGACCTAGCTCATGGAAGATATGATAAGCTGGATGCTCATTCTCAAGCGAATTTACTACTTCTACCAAGTTCGCTTCACTTTCATATATTTTTTCAGTGAACTCAATAACTTTTTTCACATCTAGGTAATATAGGTTTTTATGTCGTTGATCCAGATACAAAATACTTCCTGCCAATAATTTTGTAGCGGATTCTATCCAATAATCATGTTGCTTTAATGGTTTAATTACAGTTTGAGCGATTGAAATTGCTTGCATCAATTCTTCAGGTAACCAAGCACTCTTGCGCCGCATAACGCCTTCCCCAGGTTTCCCTAAATTTTTCATTTTACCGACGTAGATTTCTGACATCTCATATCATCTCCCTCTCGGTTTCTTATATCTTGCTCCCTATCCAAAAAATAACTGTCCAAATGGGAATTACGAGTATACATGCATTACGAAATCCAATAGCAAAACCAAGCGGATTTTCATCTGTTTTACTAAAATGAGATTGGTATTTTGTCATATACTATTAGTCCTTTCACGATTGAGCTTTTTTTCGATTTCTTACTGCAAATACAGCTCCAATTAAGCCAAGTGCGACACATACAAGACCAATCCATTTTATGTATGTATTTTCGGCTTTACCGCCTGTTGTCGGAAGATACGTTTCGATTTTCTTTGGTGTT
>NZ_PCOH01000115.1:0-1835 GCF_002976445.1 Bacillus sp. MYb56 | reverse complement strand
CACTTCGTAAACAATTGAAAAGAAGGGCTACATTTGTAGAAGAAATATTAGAACAGCGATTTCAAAAAATCGCTACGTGGAAAAAGTCTGAGGGTGGTTTTTATATATGGATCAGGTTTCATGAACCTATTGTAAATAAGGCGCTATTTCTAAAGTTACTTAAACAAAATGTTTTGATCAATCCAGGTTATATATATGAACCAAACGATTTACGTCATATTCGTCTTTCATATTCCTATGCATCATTGGAAGAATTAAAAAAAGGATTAAATATTTTACTAGAACTAAGCCGGCATTAATTCTTATCTTAAATGCATTGGATACTCTATTTGTGTATTTTCCTAAAATATATATTTTTGTATAAAATCCATAAAAAGACATTAGTACCCCTTTATCAGACTGTATGGTTACTTCTATGTGTACAGAAAATTGTATGTTTCTGGACACGTTAATAGCGTTTATGAAATTATAAAAATTAATTAGAAATTTATTTTTATATCATATCCTTTCAATATAACTTGAAAGGAGAACACTATGAAAAAAGTATTTAAAGTATTAAAGAAAATATTTGTATTGGTAAGTGCATTTATCTTACTTGTATCATTATCGATTTTCATTTACCATAATTATCAATTAAGTAAAGAATCCGAATTCGTTAAAAGTGAGGGATCAATCGTTAAGTTTAATGATAAAAAAATAAATGTCTATAATGAGGGAGACAGCGAAGATACATATGTATTTATGGCTGGCTCTGGGATAGCTGCACCTGTTTATGAAATGAAAGGACTATATAGCAAGTTTTCAAAAGAAAATAAGATTGCTGTCATTGAAAGAGCTGGATATGGATATAGTGATATTTTTGATGATGATAGAGATATTGATACAGTATTAGAACAATCGAGACAAGCGCTAATTCAAAGTGGAAATAAACCGCCGTATATATTAATGCCACACTCTATATCAGGGATAGAAGCTATTTACTGGGCACAAAAATATCCAAGTGAAGTAAAAGCAATTATAGCTATAGATATTGGTTTACCTCATCAGTACGTAACGCATAAAATGAACCTTATTGATTCATTGACAATAAGAGGAATGAATTTGTTAACGAAAATTGGTTTCCATCGACTCGTTCCTTCTACTACTTATGACCCTGAAGTGATTCAGCAATCATTTTTAACTGAACAAGAGAAAGAAATTTTCAAAGCACTTTCCTATAAACAAATTTTTAATGATGATATGGTGCAAGAACTTTCACAGAGTTACGATAATGGTAAAAAATCTGTTGACTTACCAATGCCAAAAGAAACGCCTATTTTATTTTTAGATGCGATTGCTAATGAAAATAAAAACTCGAAATATACGAAACAAAAAAATAAAGATTATGAAGCGTTTGCTGAACAACTACTAATATCAGATGTCATAACCATTAAAGGTAAACATAGCATTTATTTATATGCGCCTGATGAGATATATAATCTTGCCATGGAATTTATCCATAAAAGAATTAAAAAGAATGAAAGGCCTACGTGATGAAAAGATATAATATTTTAATTGTTGAAGATGATTTGATGATTGGCGATTTATTGAAAAAAATTTTACAACGTGAAGAGTACAATGTATGTTGGGAAACAGATGGAAAGGGAATACTGGATTTAATTCATAAGATGGATTTAGTGGTTCTGGTGCAAAGATTTCATTTATTCGAAAGAAGTATATAGATTCCTAATGGAATCTATTCTTATGCAGCCATTCCGAATAGTTGATGAATAAACTTTATTTCATTTTGGACAGACTTGTCCCGTAAAATAAGTTGGCCTTTTTTAATGATATGC
>NZ_PCOH01000114.1:0-1852 GCF_002976445.1 Bacillus sp. MYb56 | reverse complement strand
CCCCACACGACGAACCAGCCTCAACCCCAAAAGCAAAGGAAAACCTTCTTTTAAACCTGTTTATTTTGCTTTTTAAGCGTTTATTTTCGTTTTGACGACAAATAGTATTATTTTAGTTTTATATCTTTTAAAAAGGATTCTGAAGCGTTTAAATAGCATTTTGTATTTTGGTGTTATTTGTTTCTAGATTACAGATTTATATTTAATTAATGTTAATTGTTTTCTTTTAGTATTTTAAAGTAATGTTTGATTGCAATTTATTAAAAATATCATGTCCTTAGTGAGTACTCATATGGAGACATCAAAGGGACTTTGTGTACTCACTGAGTCTACATCTAGGGACATAAGGGGGACATTTGAAGGGTTTTGTGTCGTAAGTGAGTGGACATCCTGGAAATTTTCGTGTACCCACGTTTAAGCTAGGCTCTGCCTAGCCCCAACCCCTAGTTGGGCCCAAAAACCCCTTATGCTCTTCTCTCTTTTTTGATTCGGAATTTCCAATTTTATAGAGTATTTCATTTTTTAGTCGAAAATTATTATGTTAAAAAACAAAATGTTAATTTATTTGTATGTTTTTTATTGATTGATTTAAGTGCAAAGAAGAAAAAGAAATTAAAATTACTTATTTCGTAAATACAAGATCTAATGAATCTGTGCACGAATAATTAGGATTGATTTAACTTAATTTTATGTAAAGTGTTAAGATAAAGGAGTTATAACTGTTATAACGAATTTGAAATATTGAAAAGGAGGTTATGACTATTATGACACTTATTATTTATGAAAATGTATCCCAGGTTGCAAAAAGATTAAAAATATCACCTTCTACGGTTAAAAAATATTACTTACTAATTGAGAGTTATAACTGTTATGCCTTTAAAAGAGACGAACGAGAACGAATTATTTTCGATGATTATGATATTAAGTTATTACAAAGATTAGTAGAGTTAAAAAGTATGCCACAAGTTACATTGGAAGATGCTTGCAAATTACTTTTAAAAGAAGAAGGATTAACAGTTAATAATACAGATATGACTGTTATAACTCCTGGATCTGATGATTTAAAAGAAGTATTGAGAGAATTAAAAGATACAGTAGAGTTGCAACAAAAACAATTACAGAATCAAAATGAGCAAATAGCTAAACTAACAAACGTATTGGAATCTCAACAAAAGTTATTGACTCATTCTAATACTATAGAAAAACAACAGGTTACTGATCGGGATAAAGCGGTTATGACTGTTATGCGAGAACTTCAAGAAGTAAAACAGATGGTTGCAGCAAATAATGAAAAGAAATGGTATCAATTTTGGAAGTGATTTGCTGAGTTCTGACGTTATAGAATAAGGGGATACTTATGAATGATAAAGATTATATGTATAAAGAATTAAGTGATTTTTTAGACGGAACTTTTCATCAAGATATGGGAACAGTAAAAAAAGCCTTAAATGAATTTATAGAAGAAGCCCATAAAATGTGTATAGAAAATATTATAAAGTACATAGATGCATTTTTAAAAAGTGATTTATCCATACAAGAAAAGGAAAAGTTCATTGAATATTATACTGAAATTTATTTTCCTTCTTTAAAACTTACTCCTATAGAATGGCTTGAACAAACAGTTGAAACGTTAAAACAAGCATTAAAAAATACTTAGTAAAAATTGATCACTCATAATAGATGGTCTTTTTTCGTTTAGTTACTATACTTTAAGAAAATATTATAAACGATATTTGATGCTTGTTAGGGTGCTTTGTTTTTGGTAAGGAGTTTTGGAGTGGCGGTGCATGTGGAATCGCTGAGTCCTGGCGTTTATGCCGCGAAAGTTCCTTGACGATGAGGGGAACCCTCA
>NZ_PCOH01000113.1:0-1947 GCF_002976445.1 Bacillus sp. MYb56 | reverse complement strand
AGACCCGTAGGTTAGAATTTCAATACAGTCAGGGCGGTATCCCACCAGCGCCTCCACCGAAGCTAGCGCTCCGGTTTCAATGGCTCCCGCCTATCCTGTACAAACTGTACCAAAATTCAATATCAGGCTACAGTAAAGCTCCACGGGGTCTTTCCGTCCTGTCGCGGGTAACCTGCATCTTCACAGGTACTATAATTTCACCGAGTCTCTGGTTGAGACAGTGCCCAAATCGTTACACCTTTCGTGCGGGTCGGAACTTACCCGACAAGGAATTTCGCTACCTTAGGACCGTTATAGTTACGGCCGCCGTTTACTGGGGCTTCAGTTCAGAGCTTCGCTTACGCTAACCCCTCTCCTTAACCTTCCAGCACCGGGCAGGTGTCAGCCCCTATACTTCGCCTTACGGCTTCGCAGAGACCTGTGTTTTTGCTAAACAGTCGCTTGGGCCTATTCACTGCGGCTTTCCGTTAAGAAAGCACCCCTTCTCCCGAAGTTACGGGGTCATTTTGCCGAGTTCCTTAACCAGAGTTCTCTCGCACACCTTAGGATTCTCTCCTCGCCTACCTGTGTCGGTTTGCGGTACAGGCACCTTTTATCTCGCTAGAAGCTTTTCTTGGCAGCGGGGAATCAAAGACTTCGCTCCATAAGGAGCTTCCCCATCACAGCTCAGCCTTCACGATAAGCGGATTTGCCTACTTATCAGCCTAACTGCTTGGACGTGCACAACCAATCGCACGCTTCTTCTATCCTTCTGCGTCCCTCCATTGCTCAAACGATAAAGAGGTGGTACAGGAATATCAACCTGTTGTCCATCGCCTACGCCTGTCGGCCTCGGCTTAGGTCCTGACTAACCCTGAGCGGACGAGCCTTCCTCAGGAAACCTTAGGCATTCGGTGGACGGGATTCTCACCCGTCTTTCGCTACTCATACCGGCATTCTCACTTCTAAGCGCTCCACCAGTCCTTCCGGTCTGACTTCACTGCACTTAGAACGCTCCCCTACCACTGATACCATTGGTATCAATTCGCAGCTTCGGTGGTGTATTTAGCCCCGGTACATTTTCGGCGCAGAGTCACTCGACTAGTGAGCTATTACGCACTCTTTAAATGGTGGCTGCTTCTGAGCCAACATCCTAGTTGTCTAAGCAACTCCACATCCTTTTCCACTTAATACACACTTTGGGACCTTAGCTGGCGATCTGGGCTGTTTCCCTCTTGACTACGGATCTTATCACTCGCAGTCTGACTCCTAAGGATAAGTCATTGGCATTCGGAGTTTGACTGAATTCGGTAATCCGATGAGGACCCCTAGTTCAATCAGTGCTCTACCTCCAAGACTCTTACACTTAAGGCTAGCCCTAAAGCTATTTCGGGGAGAACCAGCTATCTCCAGGTTCGATTGGAATTTCTCCGCTACCCACACCTCATCCCCGCACTTTTCAACGTGCGTGGGTTCGGGCCTCCATTCAGTGTTACCTGAACTTCACCCTGGACATGGGTAGATCACCTGGTTTCGGGTCTACGACCACGTACTAAACGCCCTATTCAGACTCGCTTTCGCTGCGGCTCCGCCTCTTCAGCTTAACCTCGCACGGGATCGTAACTCGCCGGTTCATTCTACAAAAGGCACGCCATCACCCATTAACGGGCTCTGACTATTTGTAGGCACACGGTTTCAGGATCTCTTTCACTCCCCTTCCGGGGTGCTTTTCACCTTTCCCTCACGGTACTGGTTCACTATCGATCACTAGGGAGTATTTAGCCTTGGGAGATGGTCCTCCCAGATTCCGACGGAATTTCACGTGTTCCGCCGTACTCAGGATACATTCAAGAGAGAACGAAGTTTCGACTACGGGGTTATTACCCTCTGTGACGGACCTTTCCAGGTCGCTTCGTCTACCTCGTTCCTTTGTAACTCCGTATAGAATGTCCTACAACCCCAAGAGGC
>NZ_PCOH01000112.1:0-2136 GCF_002976445.1 Bacillus sp. MYb56 | reverse complement strand
CACACCCGTTCCCATACCGAACACGGAAGTTAAGCTCTCTAGCGCCGATGGTAGTTGGGACCTTGTCCCTGTGAGAGTAGGACGTCGCCAAGCAAGCTAAAACACAAGTCTTTTGACTTGTGTTTTTTTGTATATTTGTTTCGTTAGAAACAAGGGTGGAAATATTGCTAAATCATACCAGATGGAAAATTATTTACGGAATCATGATAAAGGCGAAGTATTTTCGCTATTTTTATTAAGCGCTCATTAAACTATATGTATTTCGTAATAGGATCATTATTGGTCATATTTTCAATATAAGAGGGGAACCTCTCTTCTTTTATAATTAACTTCTAAAAAACTTGGCGCATAATTGAAGCTTCTATACTCTAAATGATTTAATGGTTTATGAATTATATAGCTATTCCCCCTTAAAATCCTGTATACAGTATCCCTTAACTAATAAACATTAGAGGTGTTTCTGCCGGTAAATACTTCTTTTTCATGATTGGACATCTAAATCTTCTTCATTAATATACTTTTGAAAATAACTCCGTTCATAATTTCAATAATATAGATTTGTGTAATTGCTTCCTTTGAGTTTGCAGTTTTCTCAATCTATTAAACAAGCCCGTCTATATAATTGCATTTTATATAGACGGGCTTGTTTAATTTTTTATTCTTATAATAGTAGCGTTTTGAGGGATGTTTTTTGTTATTAAGTATAGGGAAGTAGTACATAATCTATGAAAATGATACAGGTGCTTTCAATTATTATGAGAACAGCTATATTATGGCTAAATATGTAGTGAGATATAGGCATGTTGAACAAGGGGCTCATTTACAATTGAAGTGTATATATGGGTATGAAATCTTCTTTGATTAGTAGTCGTAACTTCTTGAGGCATAAATTTTTGAATTCCGTAACGTCAGTGCTACAATGATTGAAAAATAAATGTTAATGAGGTGTTCATATGAAAATTGAAGTTTGGTCTGATTTTGTATGCCCGTTTTGCTATATTGGGAAGCGTAGATTAGAAATGGCTTTAGAGCAATTTCCACATAAGAAAGATGTTGAAGTTGAGTTTAAAAGTTTTGAATTAGATCAAAATGCTCCGATCTACTCTGGAACGAGTATTAATGAAGTGCTTGCATCGAAGTATGGAATTAGTGTTGAAGAAGCTGATCGTAATAATATACAACTAGGCAATCATGCAGCTAGTATGGGTTTGAGTTTCAATTTTGAAGAGATGAAGCCAACAAATACTTTTGATGCACATCGTTTGGCGAAATTCGCAAAGGATCAAGGGAAGGAAAAGGAGATTACAGAAAATCTACTTTTTGCATATTTCACTGAATCGAGAAACTTAAGTGATGTGGAAACACTAGCTAATATTGCTGAAGCTTCCGGTCTAGATAGGGAAGAGGCTTTAAATGTTATTCATAATAAAAATGCTTATGCCAATGAGGTTAGGATTGATGAATCAATTGCCCAACAATATAAAATTACAGGGGTACCTTATTTTATTGTTAATCAAAAGTATGCTATTTCAGGTGCACAACCACTTGAAACCTTTGTTGGTGCACTTCAGCAGGTGTGGGAAGAAGAGAACCCTAAGTCTGAACTTCAAGATTTTTCAATAAATAGTACAACAGATGATTATTGTGCAGATGGTAGCTGCTCGATACCTTCAAAGGAATAATATTTAATTCTTTCTTTCTATTATGGTGTGCTGTAATGAGGGGATAAATTTTAAATGTCATATGTATATTAATGACAACTAAATACGAATAACCTACAGTGACTTTTATAGGTTATTCGTATTTAGTTTATTTTGGGGAGTTACATTCAAGTGTATTATTATTGTGCTAACGGCTTGTTGGTATAGTTAATTCATATTTTTATAAAAAACTTATTTAAAACTATTGACGATTAACATACATGGGTGTAATATAGAACAAGTCGCCGATAGCAACAACGCAGAAAGCGACAAAAGAAATAAAAAACTTGGTTGACATTGAAATATGAAAATGTTAACATAAGGGAGTCGCAAATGAGCGGCAAACAAGTTCTTTGAAAACTGAACGAAACAAACAACGTGAACGTCAATTTTTATTTTTAGATGCTAGACAAACTAACTTTATTGGAGAGTTTGA
>NZ_PCOH01000111.1:0-2474 GCF_002976445.1 Bacillus sp. MYb56 | reverse complement strand
GGACTTGTCCGTTTCCAAACATCCGGCTCAAGCCTTCTTTTTATTCCAAACAGCTAGTCGTTCGTCATCCATCATACGCCATTCTATTACCTGAATTCTTTCTCGAGGCGTTAATGAAATATGCTTGTTCACTTTCTTGTAAATATATGCTCTCTCTCGGCAGATAGGATGCTTTTGATGGAGTTGAATATGACAAGATGTATGTAGAAGTTGAAGATTACTATATTCATTTGTCCCCCCATAAGCTTTAGGAACTTTATGATGTACTTCTAATGCTTCTCCGTTTTGTAAAGCCTCTTTACACATTGAACAGATATATTTCTGTTTCTTTGCGATTTTAATTCGAGTTAGCGTATTATTGTTATCAAAATCTTTTTTATCTCGTTTAGCAAAATAGTCAGAGAGTTCGGGATTGTCTGGGCTGTTCTTATATTTTATTCCAATATGTCTTGCAATAGGAGTCCAAATCATTTTATAGATTTGATACTGTGTCTTTGGACAGGTGAGAACCCACTTATCATGTCCTCCATGTTTGGGCTTTCGAAAATATTGTTTTACAATCCATTTCCAACTTTTCTTTGGATGCAAATGTTTTACATGTCGTACAACATTTCCCCATATAAAGTAGTCCATGGATGAGAACACCCTTTTCGATACTACATGCCTCCAGTAATACACATACCCCCGGATTACTGAATTTAGGTTTGTTAATAGCGTATAAACAGATTTTCCTTTCAATTTTTGGAAAGTTGTTTTTATTTTCTTTTTGGCTTTTTGAATACTTGTTTTTGACGGTTTAATTAACAATTTATTCTTGTCTTGCACATATTGTTTAATGTGAAAACCTAGAAAATCAAAACCTTCAGTAATGTGAGTAACACGGGTTTTATCTGTTGCTAATGTAATTCCGCGTTTCTCAAGATATGGTACTAATTCTTGATACAAAGCTTCCGCTTCTTCTTTTGTTTGACAAGTGATGATAAAATCATCTGCGTAACGAACCATTGCCTTTGTGCATTTGACATGAATATTATAGGTAGTACCTTGTCTTTTTGTGTTACTCTTACTGTATTTAATACCGAGCTCTTTCTCCATACCATGTAAAGCGATATTAGCCAAGAGAGGTGAAATCACTCCTCCTTGAGGAGAACCCGATGTTGTAGGATGAAACACTTCATTATCTACATACCCGGATGTTAACCATCTTCTAACAACCTCTTTTGCTGGGAAGTTTTGAATTTTCTCTAAGATATGGTCATGGTTTAAATTATCGAAACATCCGGCAAAATCTCCTTCAAATACCCAAACTTTTTTACTTTTGGAGTTTAGTTTGTTAAAGATATTCGCTATGGCATCATGTGCACTACGCTTCGGACGGAATCCGTACGAAATGGATTCGAATTCTGCCTCCCACTCTGGTTCCAGAGCGTTTTTGGCGATATTTTGCCAAATTCTATCCTTAACTGTTGGAATGCCCAACGGGCGTAATTTCCCATTTTTCTTTGGAATGTGTATGCGCTTTACTGCTCTTGGACGATGTGATGAAATATTTTGGTGGCTCATTTTCTGAAACAATGCCATCCTAGACCTAGGTGTCAATATACGTTCTCCATCGATACCCGCTGTGCGCTTCCCACGGTTTATTTGTGTAACTCTTTTAATTGATAACAATAGATTCGCTTTGCTTCGAAGTATAAGGCGTTGTAATTTTCTCACTCTTCTACTTTGATTTTGGTGTTTGGCACGAAAAATTCGTTGTCGTAACTTCCTTACATACCTTTCGATTTCTTTCCACTGGATTGTAAACCAATCTGTAAGTGAAGGAATAGCCGACGCCTTGTGAGCTGTATCCATAACTAGATTCCTTCCTTTCCGCAAAAGTTTCTTTCCGCTTTTTTTCGTGTTGAAGACCTGTTGGAAGTCTGCACCCTTTCGGGTTGCATCATTAAGGTTTTTTTTCCTTGAATGCTATTCGCACAGTTATGAGTTCCTGTTATCTTTCGACTTTGCGACTTTCGCTTTTTCCAACATCCCATACCCTCTATAACGTCATTCTGCCTTACGACATCCTTACTGTACAACGTACAGATTATATAGGGCTTACCAAGTTCCACTTCTAATAGATACGATGAGGGAAGGTATCTTCTACTACTCCGGCGGATATGTAGGTTGTCCCTCAGCGGCATACAAAGTCCACTTTTCTCATCCGCAATCCCAATGTATCAACGTCTTTCATTAGGTTCATAGTAACGAAGCTTAAGAAAATTCACTGTCGTTTACCTTTCTCATCTTTCCCTAGCACGGATTGAATGTACGTTCATCGCTTCCTTATGCATCCCCTCATGCAACCAACCCTGCCATTACTAGCAACGCTGTTTCGGGTGGAAATATTCTTGACAACTAGAATAGCGTATCCCTATGGATACGCACTATTATGAAGCGACTTCTTGTCGCGCCTGTATTTCTACATTTAC
>NZ_PCOH01000110.1:0-2500 GCF_002976445.1 Bacillus sp. MYb56 | reverse complement strand
TTATAGGAAAAGCCCTAATTTACTTCTTCATATTCCTTCATAATTTTATAAAAGGTGTTTTTCTTTAGTTCTAACATTTCCATAAATATAACAGCAGTTATTTCTCCATTCTTCCATTTTGAATGAGTTTCCTCTATTATATTGATTTGTTGTTTACTTAAAGTTGAAAGGTTCACTTGAGGACGGCCTAAATGTTTTCCTTGAGATTTAGCTATCGCAATCCCTTCCGCTTGTCTCTGATGAATTTTTTTTCGTTCTTGATCTGCAACATAGGAAAGTAAAGATAAAAATTGATCTTCCATTAATCGTCCCATGTCACCCATCTCACGGAATTTACGACTATCAAACAGCGTTGCATTTTCTAAAACCACAATATCTGCTTGTAATTCTCTTGTTATGTATTTCCATTCCGTAATTACTTCATCATAATTACGCCCCATACGATCTAAGGCATCTATGTAAACAATATCACCTGTACTCAATATTTTTCGTAATAATTGATACTGAGGACGATCGAAATGTCGTCCACTTGCTTTATCGACAAAAATACGCCGAGCTTCCACACCTCGTTCCATCATTTTATGTAATTGACGTTGTTCATTTTGATCTTTTGTACTTACACGTATATATCCATAAATATTCGCCACGTTTGGTATTCTCCTTACATTTGTATCACCTTTATAAACTTGATGTTTCAATGTTTCATAGATATAGACCACCCGTTTAAAAAGGTATACCTTTAAGGACACGAGGTTTTTGAAACAAGAAAATGTGTACCTTAAGTGAATTTGAAAGTAAACAAATGGGTAAAAGTTTACATTCGATTCTTGAATCATTTATAGCTAATTTTGTAATAAATTTCTCAATATAGATATACTTAGTAACTATGGTTTTAATATTCAAAATTAACAAAAATTGAAGTATAATAAAAATATGATGGTTATCACTTTTGTTTACTCCTTGTGCTAAAGATAAGATTGTGTTCCCGATCTTATCTTTTTTCTTTGTAGATTTTTGATACAAAAAAAGGAATCCTTATAATAAGGATTCTGCAACAGGAAAGAACAAATATATAATAATAAAAAGAATTACTTACATTTTAATTTAAAAATAATACAAATAAATTGAGAAAATTTCGAACGACTTGAACATTATTACATACTTAATTATAATTGATTAGAAGTTGAAGTAGTAATCTGTCATCTATTCCTTCACTTTAAAGAAGATTGATCTCAATCTTCTTTTTTTTGCTGTATTTGCCTCTCCCCTCGAAGGAAAAAGAATTACTTGATAATAGTGGAAATTGCTTGTTTGTAAACTAGTTGTTGCTTACCATGAACCATCATAAGAACGGTAAATTTATCCGTTGCAAGGATCTGCCCACGTATTGGAACGCCATTCTGTAAAAATACAGTAACTTCCCCTTTTTTCTCTTTCAATTGTTCATACATATCTTCTTGTAAGTTATACATGAAATACGCCCCCTATTTGTATCTACTTTTCTTTTAATACTTCCAGCCGCTCATTGTTGTCTATTTGTCTTTCCCATTCACCTTCTATTTTTCTAAACCATTTTCCTATTTTACTTACATAGTATTTTTTCACTTCACCATACGGAATCCAAATTTCACATTCCTGTATTTGATTCATCACTTCATGAAGAATCTCATCATGCTCGTATTTTCTAGGTTTTCGATGATGAGTTCTTACAAACTGTAGGTATTCCCTACGTAACCAATTAGAAATATGATCTTTTTGTTTTTGCCGGAGATGTGACCACTTTTTATTTGTCTGAAGGAGTTTTCCATTTACTTTTATATGGTTTTTCATCAACACTCATCCCCTTTTACCATCTAAATGCATATATACAACTATCGTATCACATTTAAATTAAAATACGGCTCTAGGTACATATTTCGCAAGAAATCTATCCGAAATAAAAATAATATCTCCATTTCACATAAAATAGTATCCAAGACAGACGAGACCGAATCCATTAAGCGGATTGATTAGACATAAAATTAAATGTAGATTATGGAGGGGTATCGCCACATCGCTATCAAGCTAAGTTTATACAAAGTCAATTTTAGGTGAGATTGTTTCTTTTTTCTAAAGGGAAAGTGTAGGTGATTGAAAGATTTGCATACGAAATAAACCCTAACGGGTTTCACTTTTTTGAATTAAGCGGCTTGATTATCAGACATGGTACAATTGTAAACGACACCTAATATATCAAAGACCGTTTTTTTCTCATATCGATGAGATTTCCGCCCGTTTTGCTGTAGGAGATTGAACAGGCGAAGTAACACCTTTGATAGCTCTTGGGTGTTTTTTTGTATAGTTTGGAATAGAAGAAGAAAATAGTCTTTAATTATATATATGGCTTTATACTCACTAAGCTCTCGTTTTTTCTTCATGAGGAGCAATTGGCGCATTTGAAACATAATAGAAGAACAGAGTAGAATGGCAATCAATTGACCATATAAATGGCACTCCAATC
>NZ_PCOH01000109.1:0-2613 GCF_002976445.1 Bacillus sp. MYb56 | reverse complement strand
TTGAATCTCTTGAGCAAATAGTTGTAATTCGTCAGACACAGAAACAGACATAAAAAACGCCATCCTTTCCTATGATTCTACAGAAAGAATAGCGTATTTTTTCATTCTAGGGGGCATTTCTTTTTATTAGCTTGATAGCGATGTGGCGGGACCCCTGTAAAGAAAAATTTTATGATCCCTATAAACTAAAAAAGAAACTGCTCGTGTACACGAGTAGTTTCTTTTTAGTCTATTTTGTGTTCTCTTTCTCTGTTGTATTCTTATCACGATTAGTATAGTTATATTTAGAACGATCAATTGGGGTAAATCCTTCTGGTGTATAGAATCGTAATAAGTCACCATTTACAACTTTATCTGAATATTTTAGTGATTTTTGAACGAATAGTTCATTTTGTTTTATTTCTTCTGTTTTTTCTACTGGAGCACCTGTTGTTGTGTCATAATATTTACCGTTTAATGCAGTAACTGTTGGACTTACATAGTTACCATTTCGGAACGCAACAACTTGTTTATGTTCTGGTGATAATAAATCTGAACCAAATTGGACATAATTCTTTGTATCAGTACCTAGTAAGTGTAATAACGTTGGGAGTACATCAATCGCTCCCCCATATTGATGCTGTATGCCACCCTTTATTCCTGGTACACGAATCATTAAAGGTACACGTTGTAATTGTGTACTTTCAAATGAGTTAATTTCTTTACCCATTAATTGAGACATTGCTTTGTTATGATTATCTGAAATACCATAATGGTCACCATACATAACAACAATTGAGTTATCATATAAACCAGATTCCTTTAGAGAGTCTATAAATCCTTTTATAGATTCGTCTAAATAACGAGCTGTTTGGAAGTATCTATCTACTGATAAATCGCCTGTTTGTGCGGGTTCAATTGTCTGATCTTCCTCAGCGAGCGGATAAGGGAAATGATGCGTTACCGTAATAAATTTCGTATAGAACGGTTGTTTTAATGTCTGTAATAACGGCATTGATTCATTAAAGAATAATTTGTCTTTTAAACCGTAGTTTATAACATTTCCTTTACTCATATCATAATATGACGCGTCAAAGAACTTATCAAAACCAAATGATTTATACACTTCATCACGATTCCAGAAGGTTTTATTGTTACCATGGAAAACCGCTGATGTGTAGCCTTGTTGTCCTAGAATAGCTGGTGCTGATTGATATGTGTTACGAGGTTTTGTCGTAAAAACAGAACCTTGTGGTAAACCAAACATTGAATTTTCTAATATAAACTCCGCATCAGATGTTTTCCCTTGTCCTGTTTGGTGGAAATAGTTATCAAAATACAACGTATTTGCGTCTTTTGTAAATGAGTTTAAAAACGGTGTAACTTCTTTTCCATTTAATTGATAGTCGATTAAAAAGTTTTGGAATGACTCTAAATGAATGTAAATCACGTTCATTCCTTTTCCTTTACTAAAGTACTCTGGATTAGGGCTTGCATAAGTTGATGCGAGAAAATTTCTAACCTCTGTCATATCATCTCCATCAGCTAACGCTCGTTCTGTTGATGCTTTTGCACTTTTAATTCCATCATGGATTAAATAATTATATGCACCTAAATATTTCACAATGTAATTTCGGTCAAAGGTCTTTTTTAATAACTCAGGACGGTCAAATTCCGCTAGTCCTAAGTTAATGCTGAAAATGAGAATACCTGTTATAAAAACAAGTGATAATTTATGCTTCGCAACACGAATTGGTTTTGGGTTTGCGAATTTTATTGCGACTAATACAATTAAAATTATTGTATCTAAAAAATAAAGAGGATCATAGGCATGTAATAGCGCAAAAACACTTCCTCCTAAATCTCCAAAGTTGTTTGTTTGTGTTAATGTCGGGAACGTAATAAAATCGTTGAAAAAACGATAATATACTACGTTTGCGTATAAAATAAATGTCATTAAAAAGTTAATGCTAATTAACCAGATATAAGAACGCTTCCCTTTGGCAAATAATGCAAGTCCTAAAAAGAGAATAGCTGAACTTAATGGGTTAAAGAACAATAAGAATTTTTGAAGTGTATTCGAAACACCTAAGTTAAATTCTATTACATATGCTGCGTATGTTTTCAACCAAAATAAAACAACCGCAAAAAAGAAAAAGCCAACGTGATTACTTAATACTCGCCTACTTGTTATTAAAAACTGTTTCATTTGTTCACTCCTTTTAATTACCCAGAAATTATTTTTGATACATCTACCTCTCTATTCATTTCTCTTCTTCAAATCCCTGTTTTATATAAATAACCCAATAAAGAATCCTAGTTATTATAAATGGAAGTAGTTATTCATTCAACGGGAATTATTTACTTCCTACTTTATTTAAAACAATATATATGTCATATTTGTCGGACTATTTTCATTTTGAATCTGAATAGTATTTTTCTCTATTGGGTAGAAATAAAAAAATAAAAAAATAAAGCCCCATATACGGTCGTTTTTGGATATAAAGATGTTATGTGCTGAACATAATATCTTTATAATTTACTGTACGTTATATTAGCCCAATAAAAAGATAAATGGAAGTTCCCCAGATAAACAGGGCGGAGCATTTGTTGAATATGTTCATTAAACCTCCT
>NZ_PCOH01000108.1:0-2704 GCF_002976445.1 Bacillus sp. MYb56 | reverse complement strand
GAATCAGGATCATAGAAGTGTGAAGCGAATGTGGAATTATCATAGTATGGGTTTTTATAATCTGCAGAATAAATACCTTCCTCCAAATTAGTACGCCAATCATTTAATAGGGCTGTCTCATTTTGCTTTACCACAGTCGTATTTTGGGACATAATATCAATTGCTCTGTTTACAATCCATAAATGAGAACTTACTCCTTCATTATGTACAGATTCCGCTGACCATCTTAAAGCAATAGGCGAATCAGATTCATGCGCAAACGCCACACTTTGAATAGGAGCTGTTAAAGCAATTACAGAAGCTATAGCTAAAATTTTTCTTTTCATAAATATTCCTCCATTTGATATATAATTTAAATTTCTTTCATAGGATCTTCTCTTACCTTACTGAAAGACACATTGCATATTAATAAGTACAGTTATATAAATCTAAATGTAATAGATGCTCTATGGTAAAGGTACTAATTCATAACCAGATTGATATGGCGGCGCAGAACTTCCCCATAGTTTATCTTGATTTGAAAATGGTTGATCTGAAGTTTCTAGCTCGAAATACGTTGTAACTCCATACTCAGAATTTTGTGGATCTGCACTGTACCAATCACAAGGTCTTCCCATTTTATCTCTAAGATAATCAGTTTTACCTGTTATTAAATTGATTTCTTTTGCATTTTGTTCCCAAACTGTTAACGTACTTTTTGATTGGTCGCTAAAATAAATCCAGCCACGATTCCCTGCATTGACATATTTTTTAATTCCTCCTGCCTCAGCATTTGGCCCTCCAATCCACATTGACATGGTAACTGGCGTATTATGTCTTAAATATCCATCACTTTCTACCCCATCTGGAGTTTCAAAATTGATAGGTGTACCATAGTACTCATTACCTTTTGTATCCTTATGAGTCTCAGCAGTACCATAATAAGATTTATCTTTATACTGCATTACATAATGCCAACCCGCAAACTTCTCATAAGTTACTCCAAGTCTCTTCTGACCTATACCTGCATAAGCATCACGCCGAGGTTTGCCATCCAAAATTTTACGTACCATTATATAATCTTTAGATGTCTGGACTGGATCCCCATAAATATCAAGTATACGGTTGTCCTCAGCTGCATAAGCAGAACTTGTAGGAAAAACAGTAACTATCAAACTAAATATTAGTGCTAAAAATGTAAATATAGACAGTTTTCTTTTCATAAACATACCTGAACTTCTCCTTATTTTTACTAATGTTTTTACCATCTGCGTGCATCATCTACTAGTAGAACAGTCTTATCCTATCTAGTAAATCTTTCATTTCTCTTTCATAAATATTACAAAAGTCTTTCAGAGGTCTGAATTCTTTTCTGATGAAACTAATAAACCAAAAGGGAAACCTGCATGTTCATTGGCTTCATAGATCTTTCATTCGATAATACATATATATATGCAATTTTGCATATCGTTATTTGTAAATATTATTGCGAACGCTTACTATAATGAAAGCATAAAGATGTACCACATCTAAACACCAAGAAAGAGGGGGGAATATTATGGGAATCACAGTGGCAGTTTTAAAATTTGTAGGTGGAGTACTTCCATTCGTTCATGAACTTTTAAAAGGGATATCGCCACATCGCTATCAAGCTAAGATTATAAAAATTCTCTTTCTCTACAATTAGTTAGTTTGAGAATTTAGCTCATTTTTTCTATCCCTCGTGAATTTCTTTAATACTTTTTCCTTCTAAAAATGCATGTCCCGTTTTAATTTTTTCTACTGTTTCAAATCCATACTTTTCATACACTTTTTCTACTGTTTCGTTAATTGGGATCACCCAAAGATTATCTAGTCCTCTATTCATTACTTCACTTTGAATAAAGTGGATAAGTTCACCTATTAACCCTTTACCTCTAAAATTTTCAATTGTAGCTACACTTTCCATCCGGGCCTGTTTTTCATGTTCAAAAATACAAGCGATGGAACATGCTACTCCATTGTATCTAAGTAGATAGTGAGTGAATGCTGGATGTTGGAATTCATCTTGAAAAGCTTTTTTTCTAACTTCGCCTCCTAACTCTTTTATACTACATTCAATATCTAAAGCTTCTTCAAAATTTAATTCAGATACCTTTTCAATAGTAATTTTTTCATTTTTATCTTTTTTAGTTAATTTCTTATTCCATAATTGGACTGGACTTATTAATTCTTCAAATCCAAAATTCTTTATTTGTAATTCAGAAATCAGTTTTTCTTGCATATCTAAGTTGTATATATATAATCTAGGTACTATATTTTTAGTCTTATAGAAATGGACTACTTCATCTACTATCATTTGTGGATTTAAACTTACTACACTTACATGTGCATGATTTGCATCATAATAATATGGGTTACTTTCATTACAAAATATAGAACCCCATGATTTCTCTATTCGGCTAGTAAAGGTTTCAAGATATGCAAAATCCAGCTCAAGAACATTTTTTAAACTAGTCATACGATATTCCCTCTTCTCTATTTATTTCTTCAATATCTTCTGTACTTTATTATACATTTAAATATTTTAATTTTCAGTTTTTTTGTCAAAATATATCTCATACCCTTCAAAAAATATTTTCAAGAAAAATGAAAGTAAACTTTTGAATATTAGTTTACTTTCAGTGATAGAAGTAGAACCACATGCCCATCAACCCAATATTTTGGAGTACCTCCAAAAAAAATT
>NZ_PCOH01000107.1:0-2704 GCF_002976445.1 Bacillus sp. MYb56 | reverse complement strand
CATGTGGAGCTGACGAATACTAATAGATCGAGGACTTAACCATATAATATGAAGCAAATGTTATCTAGTTTTGAAGGAATATACCTTCATAGTTTGGTGATGATGGCAGAGAGGTCACACCCGTTCCCATACCGAACACGGAAGTTAAGCTCTCTAGCGCCGATGGTAGTTGGGACCTTGTCCCTGTGAGAGTAGGACGTCGCCAAGCAAAAACCTAAGTCGTTTCGACTTAGGTTTTTTTGTGTTTATTTTTATTTACCGAAGGTTAAAATCCATAAATTTAATAATCCTAAAGACGAAAAAATAATGAAATAGAAATGGTATAAAATAAAATTTGGATGATAAAGTAATACGTTTAAATATAAATTGAAGGTAAGGATTACCTTTTTATGTTAATTTAGTTGTCGAATGAACAATAATGTTTTTGATCTTATATGAAAAGGTTATGTGAAAAATAGCTGTCCAGTTCTTTTTCACATAACCTTTTTGTATTTTTAAGGGATTTTACATAAGAAAAAATCTATAATTAAGGTAGCTAACATATATTTTTTGATGGGTGTGGGGGATTATGAAAGAAATATGCATGTTATTAGTAGCTGTTATATTATGGGGGACAGCCATTGCACCAACGAAATGGGCATTAGAATCCATTCAACCGTTTACTTTGTTATTTATTCGTCTTTTCTTTGCGGGTGGAATTTGTATGTTTTTCTCATTTAACGAACTACAAAAAGCAGTTATACATAAACATATTCCGTGGAAAAGAATGAGTTTACTGTCTTTTACTGGTGTAGCTGGGTACTTTATGTTCACATCCTATGGTATTTCTTTAACAAGTGGATTACATGTTAGTATTATTGATGCTGCATTGCCATTAGTTACAATTCTTTTTTCAGCGTTCTTTCTGAAAGAGAAAATTCAGATGGATTATTGGATCGGAATTATGTTGGGCGCTATAGGAGTGCTCTTTATTACAATTCCATCTAGCGATACTAATCAAGAGGTGTCTTTAATAGGAGATATACTTATTTTATTAAGTACCTTTTTATTTGCGTTCTACACAGTTTTGTTAAAACGGCCAAAACAAGAACGACGTTTATCTAATAAAGTTTTCACAACAGTAACACTAATGATAGGTGCAGCTATTGTGTTGCCATTTGCAATGATAGAAATTTTTTACTACGGTTTCCCAAAAATCGAAACATGGAAGATTGGATTTAGTGTAGTATACCTTGTTATCGGGGCAACAATTTTAGCATATTGGTTCTGGAATAAAGCGCTAGAGACGGTCTCAGCATCAATAAGTGGACTGTACTTAAATGGATTGCCGTTAATAAGTATCATTACTTCAATTATCCTATTAAATGAATCTCTGACATGGAAGATAATAATGGGAGGGAGTCTAGTTTTAATTGGAGTAGGATGGGCGGATAAGCAAAAGTTACGTAATCTATTAAAGGGTAATAAAATGGATAGTAGGGACTGTTAAATTGTACGTTTTATATAGTTTAAATGTTAAAAAGATACCTCATATATATGTATAAGGTATCTTTTTATATTTAGCGAAGATAATGGACTTAAATTAGTAGGGATATTCTTTGTTATATCTATATGTATCGAAATCTTTTTGAAATATTGTTTTGACGAGCTGTATACATTCATCATCATAAAAGCTTTCAAAAGTCGGGTGACGAGGGAATAAAGGATCAGTAATATCGGCATCGCTGAAATTCCCTTTATAAATCATGGCAGGGGTTTGATGATGCCATGATGTTGAAAACTCATTTATCGGTGCAGGTTTTAATTCGAAACGTTTTTCTAATTCTTTCATTTCCTGATCGAAATTTTCTAAGTATATATAATTGGTTACATACTCTTCTTCACCTGCTATATATTGTTGTGTAAAGTGAGCGTTAATATCATTTGCATGAGCACCTTTAGTAAATAGGTAGTATAAAAATTGTTTGAATGAGATTCCTTTAGGAGAATTTTCATTTTGATATAAAAACTTTCGAATGGGTTTCCATTCTTCATTTTCTACATAAGGAGGTGCAATTAAGGACACGAAAGAACTGACTGCTCTTCTAAACGGATTGCGAACCAGTTTGAAAGTTTCCTTTTGTTTATCTCGTAGTGCTACACTTAGCCGTATATTATAGGCCGGTGTACTTTTGTATATTTCATATTCGAAATTATGGATGAAGGGGTGATAGTTTAAAGCTGTTTGTAATAAATCAACCTGGTAAAAAAACCACTTAGCAAGGGAAGTACAACCACTTTTTTGACTCCAAAATAGAATGAGAGGAAAGTTTCTATGATAGTGTGGGCTTCTTGCATTAGTACTAATGATGTGTAATAAGGAGGGATCCAACAATTGATGCACTCCTTTCATGTATCTTGATTATATATATGTAAAATAAAGATGAGGTATGAGTGTGTGGAATTTTTTTTGTAGAAAATGAAAAAGAAATGTTGACTATTATTATATAGAGGTGTAATATAGGACAAGTCGCCGATAGCAACAACGCAGAAAGCGACAAAAGAAATAAAAAAACTTGGTTGACATTGAAATATGAAAATGTTAACATAAGGGAGTCGCAAATGAGCGACAGACAAGTTCTTTGAAAACTGAACGAAACAAACAACGTAAACGTCAATTTTTATTTTTAGATGCTAGACAAACTAACTTTATTGGAGAGTTTGA
>NZ_PCOH01000106.1:0-2711 GCF_002976445.1 Bacillus sp. MYb56 | reverse complement strand
AGGGTATTCAATTTTTGCATGATAAACCTACTCAAGGGCGATATGCTGCTTTCGTAGATCCGTTTAGTAACGTGCATGAAATCGCTGAATCGTTCGGATGAGTCCCACGGCAACAATTCTTTCTTTTTCGGGCCATTTATAAAAACCTTTAAGACGATATGATAAAACCGTGATTTAAAAGTATATAGAGTTGAAATATGTAAAGAGAAGCCCTTTAAATATGTTCCTTAACCTTATTTTTATCACCGTTTATATGTGTTCTGTAAACAAATGTTGTTAAAATCACCTCAAAAAGTTAACGGAATTCCAGTTCTGTTAACTTAAAATGACGGGTGGTCCCAAAAAGCAGTAATCTTTGCCGTGCCCCTTATAGAATAAAAGTGTCCTAGCAGTTCAAGATATTGATCCCTATTGTTTGTATTAAATTAGTTTGTTTTGCCTATAAGGGCTACCGCCACATCGCCATCAGCTTAAGCATTTAGGCTATTTTTAAAGTTAAAAGCACGTTACTATTCTTTTATATTAACGGGAAAGAGTGACGTACTTTTTATGCATAATTTCAGTGTACACAATGACATTATTTTTTGCACCAGAACCGGATAAACTACTGGTGTGCTATATTAATCTCCACTTTCCTCGTTATTATAAGCTAATAATGGTTCGTACATCATTATAGCGTGATTCTCCGTTACATATTGATCTTCTACAAACTGTTTCTGTTGGCTATATACTCTACGTTGAATAACATTATGTCGTATATAACCACCCCAGTATGCAGATTGGATTGAGTGTTCTTTTTCATAAACTTCATATTGATAAAGCTGCGGATAGGCTGTTCTCCATTCACCAACTAAATGTTTATCTGTGATATAAAGGTGAAGTTGATACGATTGGTCCGTTTCATTTTTAATTTGTAAGTCCAAATAGTTATAGGAACAAGTCGCTCCGCTTCCAAACGGCTGGGTCCGCTTGGAATCAGGAAAGACATCAAAGCTATGACGATATCGCTCTGTTACTGTCAGTGGTGTATGTAAGGTCATCCAATATATTAAATTTGAAAGCTGACAAAGCCCTCCTCCAATGCCTGCTTGAAAAGATCCATAGTGTAGTATCATGCCCTCTACATACCCTTTTCTCCTCGTAGGCTTACCTATTAAACGCCAGTAAGAGAATGTTTCTCCCGGTCTAATGACGATACCATTTAGTTGTTTAATAGCAATCTTCAAATTAACAACTTTATTCTGTTGATACCACATATCTACATCCTTGAGCTTACGAAGTAGTATCGTTCGGTGCTGAATTCGCTGTACAGGGTAACTTTTCTTGTTGTAAAGTTTTTGCGTATGTTTTTCCGTCTGCTAACCACTGGATGTACCTCTTTGTAGAGTAATACCATGTTCCTAGCATAATACGATACTTAGAACGCTGTTTAGGACGTAAGTTCACTATATTCATTTTATTTCCTCTCCTCTCTCTATCGTATTTATAAGTGGTTGGAAGCATATCTCCTTCTGTGTATTAGTAGGAAAACGAGCACCCTTTCGCTATGAATAAGAGTGCTCGTTTTTTCTTTTATGGATAATTCTCGAATCGTTATAGTCTCTCCCAGTAAGCGAAAATTAAATCCACTTCTTTGAAATGCCCATTTTATTCAATAAAAAGCAGCCTTACCCACTTAATATCAAACGATTAACTACACCTCCAACGGTTAGATGCGCCCTAAAAATTAGAGGAGGGTGTAGTTTTTTTATAAAACAGCTTTTAAAAATTTAATCCAAAGAGTTTACCGCAACTTGGAATTGTCCTGTAGATCCATCATCATTTGAAACGTAAATTTTATATGTTCCCACCGGTAATGGAGATAAAGCATTCCGCACATTTGTAACATTAATTTTTTGTTCACCCGGTTTTATATAACCACCAACGATGGGCTCCTTATTTGGACCTTTTACGCTATATCCCATTTTATTTTGACCATTATTTTTTATAAAAAAGCTTAAATCTGTACTCCCCTTATATACAAAAGAAGTTACAGCCTCTCCAGTATAATCCAGTGTTTGAGTTAATAATAAGTCTGTAGGAACATGTTCAATTACATTGATTGCATCATTTGATTTTTGTACCTCTTCAGCATAAGCATTATTACCTAACACGCCAAATGTTAATGCTGAAATTACTCCACAACTAACTATTAATTTATTTAAATTCATTTTAAGTTCCCCCTTGCTGTTTGTATTACATTACCATCATACATTCTTTTTAAGAGGATTTTAATGTAATGATTCATATCTTTAAAACGGTATATATTAACATCCATTCTTTAATCATTATGAAGAAGTATTATTCGCTTAGCACTTTCTCATTCTCCACGATCATTTTACTTTACTTTTCTTCTTTATCATTTTAGCCAAGAAGACTCCCTCCTCAAAGAACGTGAAGTGATGAATACGAAAAAATGATCACCTAAATCTACAAAATTGGCTCCTTCCCCATTTATTAAGTCCCCTTCAAAGCTCTTTTCTTCAAGTAAACTTTTTAAAGTATATTATTATCAAATAAATGTATCACAACAAAAAAACCGAAAAATCACATAGTTATTTCATAAGTAAACAATTATTTTGGCCTGAATATAAGTACTTATGCTGAATTTTTATGCTTCTGGTGCAAAAAGATGATAAATAAAAAAGAATCAAGGATTCCTAACGGAATCA
>NZ_PCOH01000105.1:0-2893 GCF_002976445.1 Bacillus sp. MYb56 | reverse complement strand
CTTCCTCTTTATCTGGTTCATTTTCTTGTAAATAAAACTTCATTTCTATTGGTTTCGTTTTATACGTATCTCCTAATTCGTATTTATCAGTTGGATAAAATTGTTGTAAAAGTTCTTCGCTCATAATGGATTTTGCCTTTTCTTTTCGCTCACTGTAGCCTTCTTTTTCTCGATGAAATGATAATTGTATAAACGTTTCGGCTGTCGATAAGTACGCCCTTCTTTGTTGTTCTTGTGCGGAAGGAAGCACCTTATCCAGTCGTTTTTTCAAGTCTTCATTTTGTTTTGTTAGTAATTCATTTGAAAGTTTTAACTGTTTTTCTTTGCCATCACTCATTGACTTTTTGCTCAAATAGATATTAAAAGCTGTCACACCTACAACTAAAATGACAAACACAATAAACAAAGATTTTCGTTTATCTTTCATTCTTTTAGTCTCCTATTCTTTCGGTTTTTAGAACCTTCTTACATGACCAGAAAAGACTTTTTGCCAATACGGATTATTTAAATCTTCAATGAAAACACCTTTATTAGTTTGGCATCCAATGAAAGTATTTTTATCAATTACAATGCCAACGTGTCCGTCATGTTTGTAGGTATCAAAGAAAATAACGTCACCTGGTTTCATATCGTTTGCTGATACTTTTGTACCGATTTTATTTAATGTTTCCGTACTTACAGCTCCTATCGGACTGGTATACATCCCTACTTGTTCGAATGCCCAGCGTACAAAACTTGAACAATCAAAAATTCCTCTTGCAATGTCATTTGTGTTACGTCCTCCACCAAATACATACGTAGAACGCCCTATCCATTGGCGACCTACATCGGCAACTTTTGAACCGCTACTGCCTCCACTTCCTGGATTTCCTCCTCCACCAGAAACGACAGAACCCGGCTGATAATATTTTAAAACTGCGTCAACGTACAAAATATCGCCGTAGCACGCTTGATATGGTACGGCTTCTGGTCTAAGGCAATGATACATACCAGTATTTTTTACTTTTTGATACTGTTGTTGTGAAAATTTAATTGCTAATTCTTTCGTATACTTACCACCATTTGCGCCAACAAAATCAAAAAATCCTGTTCCAAAATTGTAAGCTTGAAGTGCTGTTTTGATATGATCCATGTCACCAGGACTCGTTACACCAGCTCTTTCTATCGCATGTTTAAACTCCTGTACACCAGCCCAAATACTGTAATCTGGATCTGTAATACAGTTTGGTGATTTGCAATATTTCGTATTAAAAGCACCCTCCGATGATTGCATCGGATCGCTGCCACGCCCTCCACTTTCTTGCATCATTTGGGCAAGCATTAAAGCGACAAAGGGTTCCACGCCAAACTCTTTCGCATACTTACGAATCGTAGGTTCCCATTTCAAAACTTCGGGCGATACATTCATCACTTGCCCTTCACCTGTATACGTAATGTCACCCGTGTCTGTTCCTGTTCCACTATCACTTCCCATTGCTGCAATGAAAATACTAACGACTCCAAGTAAAAGAAAAGAAAAAAGACCCATCACAATTAACGCTAAAGTGATGAGCCATTTCTTTGGTATGATCTTTAAAACCAGATGCATGGTATTAAGCACCTCCCCCGAATAACATCAATTCTTCATCTGTTACTTCTACATGAAAGTGAATGTTTTTTACAGCTCCAATACTTAAAATGACATCCCCTGTTGGCAAATGTGGGATTGCTGCAATCTCACTTTCACTTAACTGTCCTGCAAATACTTTTCGTAACATATCTAAACTGTTATTATCTTGCTGCATGATAAATTTGTACTGTGTAAGTTCAAATAGCTTTTTAATTTCATCTATCATTTCTTGTGAAGATCCTTCTGGTACAAAATCTCGAATTGTATGGCTTGCATATAAAAGACCAGCAAAATATTTTCGGTCTTCTCGGCTAAATTTAATTAAAAATTGTAAAGCGTGAGCACTCTCTTTTCGTGTGTTGATAATATGATGTGCTTCGTCAATAATAATGAAATATCGAATGACATCTTCAAAAGCAATTTGTTTTTTGTTAAAGGCTCTTAATTGAGGAGCACCATTTGAAATCATTTCATCCCAAAGAAGATTTAACACATTAAAGATTTGCGCCTGAAACACTTCTGGTTTAGAACTGGATATATTCCGTAAGGAAAAAGATACAACTTGTTCTTTCTTGAAATCTTCAATTGTAGAATGTCCATCGAATAATTGCGCATACACTTCTACTAGGTTCATAAGATTTAATTCAATTAATTCTAAACGATGGATTCTACTGTCTCCTAAATTTTCATGGTGTTTTTTACTTTCTACATCTTGATATAACTCGTTACGAACAAAATTTAAAAAATCAGAGAAGATAGGGTATTCTTTCGGTTTTCTTGTTGTAATTTCATTTGTTACTCCCTTTTTATCATTCCATAATCCCATACGAATATATAATTTTCGAAGCAAATTTTCATACTCTTTAATTTCATCATCTTTTGCTTCTGGTGCAATAAAGCGATAAAAAGTTGTTACTTTGGATAAATGCTGAATGAAACTAACTTCCTCACTTTCTGCTGTCTTATACACTTGAAGTGGGTTAATTTGACCCTGTGATCCATCTAATGCAATTGTTTTTCCATTCAAGTCACGTACTGTTTCCTCAAATTCACCTACAATATCAAAAATACGGATAAAATGTCCCTTACTTGCATAATCCACGGCTTTCTTTTTTAGTAAGGTTGATTTTCCAGCACCAGGCTTTCCAACCATTACACCGTTATAACTCTTTCTTTGTTTGTCTTTATGAAAAATATCAAAAATAACATTTCCTTTTGTTTTCGTTGTCCCATAATACGTACCGTATGGATCGTTCAAATAAGAATAGTGAAATGGACATCCAC
>NZ_PCOH01000104.1:0-2906 GCF_002976445.1 Bacillus sp. MYb56 | reverse complement strand
AAGTCTTCATTTTGTTTTGTTAGTAATTCATTTGAAAGTTTTAACTGTTTTTCTTTGCCATCACTCATTGATTTTTTGCTCAAATAGATATTAAAAGCTGTCACACCTACAACTAAAATGGCAAACACAATAAACAAGAATTTCCGTTTATCTTTCATATCATTTTCTCCTTTACTTCGTAATATCGTTTAGTTTTTTAGTAGCATTCCAGTATGATTGTATTGCTGTTTTTGCTGCCTCTTCTGATGGGAAATTTGCTACCACCCATAAATAAGTTTTCCCTTCATAGTGAAAGGTTTTGTGTTCTATAAAGTGTGATATCTCGTTTTCTTTCAACTCTCGATGTAAAAGAAAATTTGAATCATCAACGTTTTGGATCAAATAGTTTGATGGTTTAATGACTACATTTTTAAATTCTTCAATCGGTGCTTCTATTAATTTCATTTTGATTTCCCCTTTACTTTTTCATTTTTTTAGAACCTTCTTACATGACCAGAAAAGACTTTTTGCCAATACGGATTATTTAAATCTTCAATGAAAACCCCTTTATTTGTTTGGCATCCAATGAAAGTATTTTTATCAATTACAATTCCAACATGCCCATCATGTTTGTAAGTATCAAAGAATATAACGTCCCCCGGTTTCATATCATTTGCTGATACTTTTGTACCGATTTTATTTAATGTTTCCGTACTTACAGCTCCCATTGGACTTACATTCATTCCTACTTGTTCGAATGCCCAGCGTACAAAACTACTACAATCAAAAATACCTCTTGCAATGTCATTTGTGTTACGTCCCCCACCAAATACATAAGTAGAACGACCTATCCATTGACGACCTACATCGGCAACCTTTGAGCCGCTACTTCCTCCACTACCTGGATTTCCTCCGCCACCAGAAACAACAGAACCCGGCTGATAATATTTTAAAACTGCGTCAACGTACAAAATATCGCCGTAGCACGCTTGATACGGTACCGCTTCCGGTCTAAGGCAATGATACATACCAGTGTGAGCTACTTTTTTGTATTGCTCCTGTGAGAATTTTATAGCTAATTCCTTTGTATATTTGCCACCATTTGAATTAACAAAATCAAAAAAACCTGTTCCGAAGTTGTACGCTTGGAGGGCTGTTTTGATATGATCCATGTCACCAGGACTCGTTACACCTGCTCTTTCTATCGCATGTTTAAACTCCTGTACACCAGCCCAAATACTGTAATCTGGATCTGTAATACAGTTTGGTGATTTACAATATTTCGTATTAAAAGCACCCTCTGATGATTGCATCGGATCGCTCCCTCGGCCTCCGCTCTCTTGCATCATTTGTGCAAGCATTAAAGCGACAAATGGTTCCACGCCAAAATCTTTCGCATGCTTCCGAATCGTAGGTTCCCATTTTAAAACTTCGGGCGAAACATTCATCACTTGCCCCTCACCTGTATACGTAATATCACCCGTGTCTGTTCCACTCTCTCCACCCATTGCCGCAATAAAAATACTCATAACTCCAAGTAAAAGAAAAGAAAAAAGACCCATCACAATTAACGCTAAAGTGATGAGCCATTTCTTTGGTATGATCTTTAAAACCAGATGCATGGTATTAAGCACCTCCCCCGAATAACATCAATTCTTCATCTGTTACTTCTACATGAAAGTGAATGTTTTTTACAGCTCCAATACTTAAAATGACATCCCCTGTTGGCAAATGTGGGATTGCTGCAATCTCACTTTCACTTAACTGTCCTGCAAATACTTTTCGTAACATATCTAAACTGTTATTATCTTGTTGCATAATAAATTTGTACTGTGTAAGTTCAAAGAGCTTTTTAATTTCGTCAATCATTTCTTGTGAAGATCCTTCCGGTACAAAATCTCGAATTGTATGACTTGCATATAATAGACCTGCAAAATATTTTCGATCTTCTCGGCTAAATTTAGTTAGAAATTGTAAAGCATGAGCGCTTTCTTTTTTCGTGTTAATTATATGATGCGCCTCGTCAATAATAATGAAATAACGAATTACATCTTCAAAAGCAAGTTGTTGTTTAGTATATGCCTCTAATTGTGGCGCACCATTGGATATCATTTCATCCCATATTAAATTAAAAACATTAAAAATTTGCGCTTGGAATACTTCCGGTTTAAAATTTGAAATGTTTCGTAAGGAAAACGATACAACTTGTTCTTTTTTAAAGTTTTCAATAGTGGAATGACCATCAAATAATTGTGCATATGCTTCTACTAAATTTACAAGATTTAATTCAATCAACTCTAAACGATGTTTTCTGCTTTCTCCTAAATTCTCATGGTGTTTTCTATTTTCTACATTCTCATATAATTCATCACGAACAAAAGATAAAAAGTTTGAGAAAATGGGATACTCATTTGGTTTTCTTGTTGTAATTTCATTTTTCGCTCCTTTTTCATCATTCCATAATCCCATTCGAATATATAATTTACGAAGCAAATTTTCATATTCTTTAATTTCATCATCTTTTGCTTCTGGCGCAATGAATCGATAAAAAATTGTCAGTTTAGATAGATGTTGAGTGAAACTAACTTCTTCAAGTTCTGCTGTCTTATATACTTGAAGTGGGTTAATTTGACCTTGCGAACCATCTAATGCAATTGTTTTCCCGTTCAGATCACGTACTGTTTCCTCGAATTCACCTACAATATCAAAAATACGGATAAAATGACCTTTACTTGCATAGTCTACTGATTTCTTTTTTAGTAATGTTGATTTTCCAGCACCAGGCTTTCCAATCATTACACCGTTATAAAACTTTCTTTGTTCGTCTTTATGAAAAATATCAAAAATAACATTTCCTTTTGTTTTCGTTGTTCCATAATACGTACCGTATGGATCGTTCAAATAAGAATAGTGAAATGGACATCCAC
>NZ_PCOH01000103.1:0-2908 GCF_002976445.1 Bacillus sp. MYb56 | reverse complement strand
CGTGCGTAAATATATGCACTTTTATAACCATCAAAGATTTCAAAAGAAATTAAATTGTGGATTTGAAATAAAGTTTAATCGTTTATAACAAAGTTTAACCGTTTTGAAAAAAGATTAACTGTTTATAAAAAAGATGCACCGTTTTATCCCTTTGGATTTACTTATCTATGGGGATATTTTTATTAAGAAAAGAAATAAAATATATGAATTGAATATAAAAACATTTTGATTCTTTAAAAATATCCCATAATTTAGTATTATTTATATATGGAATATTTTGTTTGTACGAAAGGGGTAACTTGATGTTTTTACAAAAATATAAGGGTTTGATTCTAGGAATAGTTGGTGCTGTTATAGGGGTAATATCCTGGGTTTATCTTAAAGATTTAGATTATATATATAGGGCGTGTCTTAAGTTGTTTTCTGTAACATTAATAATTATAGGATGGGTTATTGCTTGTAATTCGAACCATTTCTATAAAAAAAAGGAGAATAATAACGTATAGGTGTTACTATTCCAAAATTTTTTATACGTTTTATTAATCAGAGAATCATATAGTAAGGTTAATATGTGTAATTTTAATCAAACATTTTTATAAAAACCAATCTTAAATCTACTGAAAAAGAATCTATTTTGATTAATCTTTTTTCAAATTAGATTCTTTTTATATTCCTTAGGGTAAGGGCGGGAGTAGATATTTTTAATCAAACTTTATTTTAAAACTACATAAATCCGGTATTTATATCAACTCAAAAAATATAAGTCAAAATTAAATAAGGAGAAATTTATAATGTTTATTAATGTTTTGTTAGGTATTGTAGTTATTTGTATAGTGGTTTTTGTTATTGTGTTTATGCTAGCGAGGAAGGATATGAATAAAACGGATCCACAATATATTTTGTCGTATATTAAAGAAAACGCACAGAAGAATACATGTGCATTAATTATAAAAAAAAATGGTGAAATTCTATGTTCTATTAATGAAGATAAGAGGTTACCGTTAGCAAGTATGGTTAAATTAATAATTGCTATTGAATTTGCTAAACAAAGTGCTAACGGGATCATTAATGAAAACGAATATATTTCTTTAAGCGAATTAAAGAAATATTATATCAAAAACACAGATGGTGGCGCACATCCAAAATGGGAACAGGATATGATACAAAATAATCAGATTAAAAATGATTGTGTAACTTTACAGAATATAGCAAAGGGAATGTTACAATATAGTTCGAATGCGAATACAGAATATTTAATAAATATACTCGGAATTGAAAATATTAATCAAAATATAAAGGAATTAGGCCTTCAACAACATGAAGAAGTATATCCATTTGTGTCAGCTTTATATATTCCAGGATTCTTGCAGGAGAAATTTAATTTAAGTAAGAAGGAATTAGTAAAACATCTAAATAATCTCTCTCAAGAAGAATACAAGAAGTATGCGTTCAAAATAAATGAATTAATGAAAAATGAACATCAGCTGCCGAATTTGAATATGTTTTCACTAGACTTGCAAAGGAATTGGTCAAATCGTTTGACATCAGCAGCAGCTTCTGACTATATCTCTTTGCTAGAAAGAATTAATTCCAAAAATCATTATGATGAATTAGTGCATCAAAAATTGGACAAAATTCTAGAGACTGTAATAGAAAATGAACATAATAAAAAATGGTTATTACATGCAGGACAAAAGGGTGGTTCTACTGCATTTGTTTTAACTAATGGCTTATATGCAACAAATAAAAAGGGCGATTCATTTGAAATTGTATTTATGGCAAACGAGTTAAATAGAATTGATGCTTTAAAGTTACGTAAGAATCTAAATGAATTTAATTTAAAAACATTAAAAAATGAAGAATTTAGGGGAAAGATAAAGATGGAATTGTCATGATAAAAGAGAAATTTGCATTCTATGTGCTATAGCCGTTTAGAATAGTAAGCACCTGACTTCTCTTGTCCGAGAATCTAAAAATAATGAGCCCATATTTTAAAGTGACAATAAAGTTTCTATAGTGTTTAAAGAAAAGAATGGACTATATGCTATATGTAAACGGTTATAATAGATATGTTCATGAGTTTTGATCAATCTTTTTTATAAAAACTAAATGCAGATTTCTAACAAAAGACTCCATTTTGATTAATCTTTTTTCAAAATGGAGTCTTCTTATTTACCATATAATATGTGTTTGTGGAGCTTTTTTGATTAAACTTTATTTCAAATCAACATAAATAACCTGAGTCCATATAAATATAGAACTCAGGTTGCTTAGTTGCGCTTTTTAAATACTGTCTACTTGACAGGGGTCACTGCATAGTGATAGGCTCCTTCTAAAAAATAACCATTATATATACATTGGAAATGGATTTATTTCACTAATAATGAATATGTTCCATTTCTGTTTTCCTCAGAAAAGAACATAACTAAGTAATACTTCCCTGGTTCTAATTCAATTTTCCCTTTTATATTATTTCCATCCACTTGGCCCTCAGCGACAGGATGTTCCATATCTGTTCCACGAATCAAATTCCAACCTATTCCAATTCCCTGTTCATCTATAACAGAAATATCTACTTCTTTTGGAGATGTGACATTGAATGTGTACATATACGCCATATTAGGCATATCCATATTTCCTTTGAAAAGCTTATTAAAACGAATTGCCTTTGCGCTGTCAAATCCATGACCTACTGGCTCATCCTTTTTTACGGTAACCGTTGTTTGTGCTCGGCCTACGTTTCCTTTATTATCTTTCACTGTTAGCTTGGCAGTATATGTCCCCTCTTTTCCATATACATGAGTAGGATTTGCTTCTGTACTTGTTGTACCATCGCCAAAATCCCAGAGATACGAAACAATTTTTCCACCTGTGCTTTCTGTACCATCGCTATGAAACTCAACTTTTT
>NZ_PCOH01000102.1:0-3010 GCF_002976445.1 Bacillus sp. MYb56 | reverse complement strand
CTCATCTCAATTTCCCTACAGTTTAGCTCAGCTCAAAAAACTTTGCAACAGAACCAGTTACTCGACGTTTACGGATAAAAAAACACTCGTTCTGATTAAGGAAGAGTGTTTTTCTTTTTAGGTTATCTAACAGGTATAAACTTCCATGAGCTAGGTTTTTGTTTTTTTTCACCTAGTACGATCCAATTTTTCTCTGCATTTATATTTTCATAATTTAATGGATAGTCATCTGTAAAAATATTATATTCTGTAGGATTATCCAGGTTAATTTTAATTTTAAAGTCAGCTAAACTATCCGATTTTTGAGCAAGGTGAATCCAACTAGAATAATTAGACCAATTTAAATATTGAAATTGGTCGTAATTTGAGTGCTTCATGCGAAGATATATACTCTCCCCGTGGTGTAGCTTTGCATCATTTTCTTTGTAGAATTCAAATTCTATAGGTGTACCAGATAAAGCATTGTTTTCTTTACTTGCAAGTGAGACATAATCGTAACGGTTTGCTACATACCATTCAAATGTTAGACCTTGATAAGGAGATTCACTTGGTACGATATAATAGTTTTTCCCTGCTTCTATGACGTTTCCTTCTATATCATAGATTAATGCAGTCTCTATACTTGGAGCTTTCACATTTTCAGTAAAAGTTTTAAACCAAAGATTTAAGAAACCTGCTGTATTGCGCTGAGCTTCTCCTAAGCTTCGCTGCACAGCTGGGGTAACCATTTCTTGCCACAATTGTGCCTTACCACTATTATAATACTTAAATGTATTATCATTAGTAATATTTTGGATTTCAGGTTTAGCTACCCGGGCTGCATAATCAATCCATTCTTCAGGTGTGGATAGAGAGTCGTTATAATTCCCTCCAGTATTGACTGCAAATCGATTTTGAATGGTTGTAACATAATTTTCAAAGTAGCTATGATATTTTATAGCTCTCGTATCAATTGCAGTAAAATTTGCTGCATGCATAGGTTGGGTAGCATCTGTAAAGTAGTGCGTGGCTACTCCTAAGTAATAGAAAGCTTTTTCATAGTCTTTATTTCGTAAATGTTCTCCAGATTCATAAAAGTATTTCTTACCTTGTGTTAGAGCCGTTGGATTTGTTTCTCCTCTATAATTTTCTTTAGTATCAGGATCATAAAAATGAGATTTCCATCCGCCTTTAAAAACGCCGCCTATTCCTGTTCCACCATCGTTAAACTCTGCATTATAATCTGCATCATATAATCCTTTAGAAAATAGATCTTTATATTGCGGATAATTTAAAAAGTCCACAGCCTGCTTATTTGCTTCAATATTAGATTCTGTTTTCATAATTTCAATAGCTTGTTTTGCAATCCATAAATGTGTACTTTTATCAGAATGATACGGAGCTTCTGCAGACCATCCTGCAGTAATAGGATCATTCTCAGTTAAATCAATTTGATCGAGATGAGCATAGCTACTTTGAGGAGATACTCCTAAAATAGTTAAAGTCACTCCAGCTATACATAGTGTTGATGCGAATTTTTTCATTTTTTTATTCCTTTCTAAATATAAAGATTCTTATGCAAATATTCATCATAATAACGTAATGTCAACAGGTAAGTATCTCTAATAAAAGAGCGGTTAGCAAAGGCTAACTGCTTAATTTTTCTCTTAAAGGGATACCGCCACACATCGATCAACTTAAAAGTTTTAAGTAGACCTAAACAATAATTTTCTTTCTCTACCTCTAGTTATATATAAAAGCGCGTCTTATTTAAACATATATTTTTATGTAATTTTGCATATACAAATATAGGTAATCGAACAATCTTCCATTTATTATATTAATGAAAGACCGTTGTCTTTAGATAATTGAAATTATGGTGTTTTAACGAATTTACCGAAAGAATTCTCCTTCCTCAAGCTTGTGAAGGGTAATAGCCCAGCGGTAGGTGGGAGATGAATTTCGGTTTGGAATAGCCAAAAACTTTTGATAAACTAGCTATATGAAGTTCTTTGATAACTTGATATATGAGGTTGCTGGAAGAAAATAGAGTGCGAAAACCAAGCCATTCGGTTCCTGAGTAAAATATCAACCGTACCAAGAGAGCGTCCAAGCGTTGGACATCTAGGGGTGGAACACCCCGAAGTAACGCTCAGGGAGACGAAAAGTTACTTTCGTCGTGGAACTGAGAGGCTCCCACTTCAAGCTTTGCTAAGTGGCGAGTAGTTCACGTTAACAATCTATATCCATCAACTTAAGAATTCAGAATTACCCCAAAATGAAACAATGAGCTATTTGTTATAAGTTAGCAAAAAATTTTGTTCTTTGGTACTATGAAATTTTAGCTAGATGGCTATGTGACGGTCCCTCTACTTAAATTGACTCTCCAATTTGATGAGTATGATATATTAGAAAAAGCGCCGATATACTTGCGAGCAAGTAAAAAAGCACCCTGTAAACAGGGCGCTTCACTTTTACCTAATGATTAATATTAGCACTTGGATATAATGTTGTTCCTCCAATTGAAACTTTTATTTCATTTGTTAATGGAACATTTTGTTCATTAATAATTGTTCTCCACCATTCCCATGCAAGACCTGTACATTCTCTTGCTACAACTTTTACATTTTTTGCATTCGATGGAAGTGGTATGACTGTATTGAAATGAGCAGTTCTGTCTCTGCCGTTTCCTTCCCAAGTTTTATGGGTTAGTACTTCTTTGCCATTTTGATCATATGAGAATTCATCCCAAGATACATCAAATTGAGCAACATATCCACCAGTATGATCAAGCGTCATTTTAGCACTAGAATATTCTGTAGTTGTAGTCTCAATATAATCTGTATTGTTATGAACAGCAGCAGTTGCGTTATCTTTTAAGAAAGTGCTTGTATATGAAATTGGGTATGCTGGATTTTTAGAACTTAATTCTGCATTATCTTTAATAATATTTCGGATTTCATTAAAATCTTTTGTAACAACCTTGTTATGCTCTTTTGCATCTCCGCCTAACACTACAGCGGTAAAGGTA
>NZ_PCOH01000101.1:0-3263 GCF_002976445.1 Bacillus sp. MYb56 | reverse complement strand
ATTCTCTGCACTTATTTTTTAAAATTATCATACAAATGATCTGTATATCAAAGATAAATTGATGTGCAGATCATTTGTGTGAGCAAAGTCCCTTTAAGCCTTATGAAGGGACTTTTTTAAATTTCTACATACTTAGGGCTCCGTCACATCAAGTTAAAGCACTTTTGAAACATTGAAAAGTGCTTTTTTATTATAAATACGAATGTAAACTTTTACATATTAGTTTACATTCAAATCCTCTGAAATATTGACTTCTCACCAAATTACCTGATATCCTCAATTTACATAACAAAAGTATACATTCAAAAAGCTATAAACAAAGAGGTCAAAAATCCATGAATATAAATGTAATTCCACATTCATGAGATTAACTCTCCCTCCTATTTTTTCTATCCTTTAACCAACTATAAGAAGAATGCGATTATATACTTGAAATTCAACAAATTCTCTTTAAAAGCCTATACGTATTTTCCCTCCATCTTCTATATGCTTCCGTAAATAATAATACTTATGGAGTTCTATAATCATATAAAACAAACCAAACGAAAACACTGTGCATGCACACATAAATACAATTGCCCCCATCTGTTGTGTTGCAATGCTAAGAATTATATTAGCAATTAACTGCCCCAATCCAGCTGCAATAGCTGCTACTTTTACACCACCAGTTCCTTTCGACGATTTTGATTTTTTTCTTGGTTCCTGAAGTTTTTCAATATGATTTTTATAAAAATAATACAAAGCAAAACCATACAAACCAACTGAAAAAATAAAATAGATAGGAGTTTGTAATTGTAACACTTCATAGGCATATTTTTGAGTTATAACCAATAATCCGACTGAACATATGGTGCCATATACTCCTCGAAATAGAGTGTATTGTAATTGTCGTTTCCGAGGATTGATAGCAATCCATATCGCCCACAAATTTAAAAAAATAACTGGAGGAGTTACTATATATACATAGAGTAATCGAAAAGGATTCGCAAAAGCAGGCAAAAGAACAAACACGTCTGCCCCCAAAAGGACAAGACCAATTACGTGGACTCTTATTTCATTTACAGGATAAAGAGCCATATAATGTGCAAAAGCTTTCTTATTAAAATCTATACTTTTTTTCATGTTAATTAAACCACCCCGCTACTGTTGACCAAGCTTTTTTCGCATCCGTTTTCACCATATCTTTAATACTATCATCTTCACCATTACCATCTAAATCAATTTGAAAATCTCTTATAAATTTAAATTGACATATTTATAGCAAGGGAATGCTTGTATGCTGATCTGTACTGCATTCCCTTATTCTATGTATGCTATATTCTTATTCGCCTTTTTCTAACAGTAGAACCACGAATCTTGGCGAAGACATTGGTTTTTGCCCTGTCCTGGGGTCCGTCCTCGCTTTTTATTCCACGGTTCCCTTGACCACGAGCCTCCGAACCCTCAAACTCCTAAAGCTAACCCCAGCGGGCAAAAACCGCCCTTCTGGGGCCACCCCTGGCGAGTTTGCATGAGGGTTCCCCTCATCGTCAAGGAACTTTCGCGGCATAAACGCCAGGACTCAGCAATTCCACATGCGCGGCAACCACGATTCCTTCTAAATACATTTTTTATTTATTGCTAACAATAAATAAAAAGCTAATTTTCATAGAAAATTAGCTTTTTAACTTTAATATTCACATAAAATTATACCTATAATTTCACTTACCGTATTTTAAAACTTCTTAATAAAAAAACAGAACATTAAAGTGTATTATATTTTTTCACTTGTAATGGGATAGTTACAACATATAAATCTACAGCATAATAAGTAATCCAAATCCCTTTACCTTCAACATCAAGTTTTGATTGGTAAAACTGTTCTAAAATTTTTCGTTTCCCCCATCTTTTAGGGAACCATTTGAATACTTTAGGAACATTATATTTTTTATTAGACCATACCTTTAATCTCCATAGAACTAAAATAACTGTAATCAGGATAATAAAATTAATAAACTCAGAATATGAAGCTTTTAAAAACATATATCCTCTACCTTTTCATTAGAAATGTAACAACTTATCCTCTTAAAATAGCTTTTTTTACAATAAAATAAGTAATAGAAAATAATAAACAAGTACCAATTATACCAAAAACTGCAATACAAGCTAATATAATCATAAAATACTTAAAATTTTTCACCTTTTTATTCATACTAATTATCTCCTTAAATCTTTAATAATAAATTCTTTACCCAATCTCAAAAAATCATTTTCCAAATAATTTTGCAAAAAAACCTTTTGGTTTTGTAGCTGCCGTTAATAATTTTGTTTCTTGTACTTCTCTAATTGTTTCCAGTAACTTCTGATCACGTTTCTCTAACTTATTATCAATATAATCTTGTTGTTTTTGAAGTTGTTCAATTAACAATTTATTAAATTCCTCTTGTTTCTCACTATATTCTCTAAGTCTACTAATTTCATTTTTTAATGATTTTAATTCTTCAGCTAAAATTTCTCCAACTTCTTTACTAGGTATAGGCTTTATACTTTCCCCATTTGTAGCAAAATAATGTTCAATTTGTTTTATTGAGTAATTCTGCTCTCTATGTAATTGTTTAACCATCTTCATTTGCTCAAGAGCTTTCTCATTAAAAACATTATAGCCCGATTCATTTTTCTCTAAAGGAATATATGTCCTTAATTCTTTCATCCAATTTCTTATAACATTTGGCGATTCATCTAAACACAATGCAACTTCTTTAACAGTCATGGCTATATAACCTGGTTTTTCTTCACCTAGGTTTTCACTTTTATCCATCTTTTTACCCACCTTTAAAACCTAGATAAAAACCTAAGTTTTTTAAATATCAAGGGTTATTTTCAAAAAAATCAACCTTGATACCTAGGTATAAAACCTAGGTTTTTACTAATTCATTTTACTAAGGTTTATATCCTTCTGTCATATGAAAATAACGGAATTCTTCACATCTCTAAGTCATACTTCATTTTCTTCTTAATAAATGATTATTTAATCCATATAGCGAAGACCATGGCCGCGCCACAAAAATTTTTCTAATAACCTTGCAACAAACCACAACTAAATTTACATTTTTGTTTTTTAACATAGTAAATTTCAATCAAAAAATAAACCACTTCATAAAATTGGAAATTCTGAATCAGAAAAGAGAGAAGAGCATAAGGGGTTTTTGGGCCCAACTAGGGGTTGGGCCTAGGCAGAGCCTAGCTTAAACGTGGGTACACGAAAATTTCCAGGATGTCCACTC
>NZ_PCOH01000100.1:0-3268 GCF_002976445.1 Bacillus sp. MYb56 | reverse complement strand
TTGCTGTTCCAAGTAAGAGCATTGTAGAAAAAGGCGAAGATGCATTTGTTTATATCGAAGAAAAAGGAAAGCTTCGTAAGCAAAATGTGAAAAAAGGTGCTACTGATGGAGATTGGACAGAGATTGTTAAAGGCGCAACAGTGGGGCAAAAGGTGGTTAAAAATCCTTCCGACAACGTGTATGACGGAATGGAAGTGAAAGAGAAATGATTACTTTAAATAATATTGCTAAAACGTATTATCAAGGAAAGCTTGCGGTACCGATTTTGCATGGTATTAGTTTAACGATTCAGAGTGGTGAGTTTGTTTCAATTATGGGACCGTCTGGTTCCGGTAAATCAACGCTTATGAATATTATCGGTTGTTTAGATCGTCCAACAGAAGGCAAATATATGCTGAATGATGTGAATATCTTAACAGCAGATGAGTCAAAGCTAGCTTTAATTCGTAATGAATATATCGGCTTTGTGTTCCAGCATTTTAATTTACTGCCACGTCTTTCAGCGGTGGAAAATGTTGAACTTCCTCTCGTATATGGTGGGGTGAAGAAAGCAGAACGTCGTCAAAGAGCTCTTGAAGCGCTTGGAAAAGTTGGATTATTAGATAGAGTACACCATTTACCTAGTGAGTTATCAGGTGGACAGAAACAGCGTGTAGCAATTGCGAGAGCGATTGCGAATAATCCAACGTTCATTATGGCCGATGAGCCGACGGGTGCGCTTGATACGAAGTCTGGTGAACAAGTTATGGATATTTTCACGAAGCTTAATGCAGAAGGTACGACGATTGTTATGGTTACGCATGAAGAAGAGGTAGCAGCTTATTCATCTCGTCGCATTGTACTGCGAGATGGGAAAATTACTGAAGATAGAAGGTGTGCAGTATGAGTTTACTAGATAGTATGAAAATTGCCCTATCTTCTATTTTAGCTCATAAACTGCGTTCAGCTTTGACGATGCTCGGTATTATTATCGGAGTAGGTTCTATTATTACTGTCGTTGCGATTGGGCAGGGCGGGGAAGCGATGCTGAAGTCGAAAATCGCTGGTTCTGGTAATAACCTTATGCCAATTCAGTTTAAACCGGATATTAATGATGAGTTTGCTATGGGTGGGCATGAGGTACCAAAATTAACGGAAGAAGATATTCTTGAGGTGAAACAGGTAAAAGATGTTGCCCATGTTATTATGACGAATAGTACGATGGAAACACTTGATATAAACGATAAAAAAGCAATGATTAATGTTATTGGACTAGATAGTGAATATTTTCAAGTAAATAAAGTGAAAATGGTCAAAGGCCGTTCATTAAATGAATCAGATATTTCGCAAGGGAATAACGTTGTGATGATTAGTATGAAGGCAGAAGAGACGTTATTTAAAGATGAAAATCCAGTAGGGAAAATTATTGAAATGAAAGGACAGCCTGTGCAAATTATCGGTGTCTATAAATCAGATAATGAATTTATGGGATTTGAAACTGAGGAAATACTGATTCCTCTCACTTTATGGCCTGTTTTATACGGAACAGATGAAATTCAAAGTATCGCAATTCAAGCTAAAAATGTAGACAATTTAGAATCAGCAGGAAAAAAAGCTATTGAAGTATTAAATAGTCGTAAGCCGAGTGAAATTCCAGGTAAATATGAATTAGTGAACTTAAAAGAGTTCCAAGAAGGAGTTTCTAAAGTCACTAATATCATGACAATGATCATCGGTGGTATCGCAGGTATTTCATTAGTCGTTGGTGGTATTGGCGTTATGAACATTATGCTCGTATCTGTAACGGAGCGTACGCGTGAAATTGGGATACGTAAAGCACTTGGAGCAACACGTAGTAAAATTTTATTACAGTTTTTAATTGAAGCCGTTATGTTAACGCTTCTAGGTGGTTTAATTGGAATTGGTCTTGGATATGGCGGGGCATATATTGTCTCCACATTCGCAAAATGGCCACCGCTCGTTTCGTGGGAAGTTGTTGTTGGAGGCGTATTATTCTCGATGACACTTGGTATTATTTTCGGATTAATTCCAGCAAATAAAGCTGCAAAATTAGATCCAATTGAAGCACTTCGCTACGAATAGTTTACTAGTGTAGTAAAGATAAATATCTTTACTACACATACATATTGTTTGAGTCAATTGTTTGTACCATTCTTTAAGAGGATTATATATATAGAAGGAGGCGCAATAATGGAAGCGAATATTAATACACAAGATGTAGGTGCGAAAAAGCCATCATTATTTGGAATGATTACATCTCCTGGAGTACAATTTGAAAGAATGAAAACAAACAAGAAAGTTTGGGGTATGTTCCTATTAGTAGCCTTGTTACAAGGGCTTCTAGGTGGTTTAAATGCGTATGTTATGTATACCTCACCTGAGATGCTTAAAATGAAAAAAGAATTAGGTGAAATGGCTGGACAAAGTTCACTTACATCAGAAGTTATTTCTGGAATTGGAACAAGCTTTGCTAGTGCGATGGTTGGAACACTATTCATAGCAGCTATTTATAAAATGTTTATGATGTTCTTTGGTAATGATACGCCTTATAAAACCTTATTGAATATTGTAGCTTATACAAACATTGTCCTTATTATTGGTGGACTTATTAATTCTATTTTAAGTATAATCTTTGGTAGTGGAATGAGCCAATATACGAGTTTAGGGTTATTATTTACGAAAGGTACATTTGCATATGGAATTGGTAATACAATTGAACTATTCTATGTATGGAATTTACTCTTAATTTGGCTCGGATTACACATTACAGCTGGATTAAGCAAAGTGAAAGCATCGATTCCAATTATTATTCTATTCATTATTAAAGCGGTATTCTTTGCGGCAATTATTGTATTAATAGCGAAGTTTTTACCAGGTATGTTAATGTAAATAAATTAAGTTCATTATTACTAAGTTTAGTAGAAGATTTGTAACATTAATAACCGGTTCCTTAACGTACAAGGTACCGGTTATTTTGTGTCCAAAATGTGTTCAGACGTACAATTTTCTTTTTTTGTATGGTGACCCCATGTCCATCAACTTAATATACCCCAAAGTACCAAAAAACGTTATTCTTTTTATACAAGCTAGATTAGGAAGAATAACGTTTTTTTACACTTGGGGGTAGTAAAGATTCTTAAGTTGATGGACATGTATGGTGAGGCCTATTAGCTATGACAAATTGTATTTGAATTGTCATCGATTGCATTACTGGCTAGATCACACACTTGCTTTCATTATTTTCTTGGACCATACGCGGCAATTGGTT
>NZ_PCOH01000099.1:0-3494 GCF_002976445.1 Bacillus sp. MYb56 | reverse complement strand
ATTTGTAGGTGGAATCATTCCATTTGTACAAGAACTTTTAAAAGCAGTAATGTAAATTCATTATTCCGCAATTATTTATAAAAATTATCATACCTTAATACGAAAAAAAGGAGGAAATAATATGACAATCGCAATGGCAGTTTTAAAATTTGTAGGTGGAATCATTCCATTTGTACAAGAACTTTTAAAAGCAGTAATGTAAGTTCATTATTCCGCAATTATTTATAAAAATTATCATATCTTAATACGAAAAAAGAGGAGGAAATAATATGGCAATCGCAACGGCAGTTTTAGCATTCTTAGGTGGAGTACTTCCATTAGTAACAACACTTATAAAAGCATTCATGTAATATAATTCTCTGCACTTATTTTTTAAAATTATCATACAAATGATCTGTATATCAAAGATGAATTGATGTGCAGATCATTTGTGTGAGCAAAGTCCCTTTAAGCATTATGAAGGGACTTTTTTAAATTTCTACATACTTGAGGTTCCGTCACATCAACATCAAGTTAAAGCACTTTTAAAACATTAAAAGGTGCTTTTTATTTTTTATAAATACGAATGTAAACTTTAGTATATTAGTTTACATTCGTTCCCTTGATTTTATTGACTATATTCTGATTTACCCATTTTCTCTAAAACCACCGTTAAAAGTATACATTCAATTCATTGATATCGTTATCTTTTTTTGAATGACTAATTATTACTGCTTATCAACAATTACTCCTCTAACCGCTGCCTTCACATAAGGGGCGTCTTGTAACTGTTGTAAAGAATTTGTTGTCCCTGTAATTACTACACCATATATAGGTAAATCTTTTGGAGAAATATCTTTAATATTTTTATAATGATTTTTAACATCATCATTATTAAGTTGATTATTCTCATTTAATTTTTTCATTGCATCCATAAAGTCTTTTGAATTTATCTTTAAATTTTCTTTTGAATATTCTTCTTTTTTTGTATAACTTCCTCGAAATCCATATACATGCGTAGACATTACAGCATTCAAAACAGCACCAGTTTTAGGATCTTTTAAACCTACATAAGTATTTGGGCTATTTTCATTGTATGTATCTACCCAATACCAAACTGGTTGTACATCTTTTGGTAACATTTTTTCAATTTGTTCAACTGTATATGCTTTATCAAAAGATATAGCTATTTCTCCAACTTTATTTTGAAGCTCTCCAATGTTTTTAAGGTCATTTACATAATTTCTATATGTAACAAATGGTAAATAAAATCGCATTTCTCTCTGCATCGTTTGACTATTATAATCTGGTAATGTTTCAAATTCATCCTTCTTATTACCAGATTCTTCGTCTAATATTGTATTTCCATTAAAATTCAATTGACTGTATCCCCATATTGATGAATACTCATATATTTCATCAATCCATTTAACTGGTTGTCCAGCAATATTTTTATAAGAACTATATATAATTGTACCGCCAGTTAAACCCATACTTAATTTGGTATGTCCATTAAATAAAATATTAGGGCCTTTTACAGAATGCAATACATTCCTTTGTATTTCCATTTTAATAAAGGTCTTTTGAGAAAAATAAATAGATGAAATATAAATTCCAATAATCACGACAATCGATGCACACATAGAAATAATCCAATTTCGCAGAAGATGCTTCCTCTTTGCTTTCTTTAGTAACGACTTCATCTGTTTATCATCCATATCTAGTTCAAAATCTTTCCGACTCATGTTCCTTCCCCCTATACAATGCTTTAAATTGATTACGTGCCCTGTATAAATTTGTTTTAATGGTTTCTTCTTTCATGTCTAATAAAGAAGAAATTTCCTTGTAAGATAATTCATAATCATATTTTAATAATAAAATATTCTTATAATCTGGATTCATTGTTTCCAGCACTTCTTGTATTTCCACTTGAAATTCTTTCGTTAGAATAATTTCATCTAACGATTTTTGACCAATAAGTATAACTGACTCAATAGGTACCGGATTAAAACGTTTTGATTTTCTATATAAGTCCCGATATTGATTAATTGCTACCCGTAATAACCAGGGAGTCAGTTTTTCTAACGAAATATCTTCCATTAAAAACATTGCTTTATATAATGTATCTTGTACAATATCTTCAGCATCTTTTACCTCTACACCAAGCTTTAATAAATATTTATAAATAACTTGGGATTTTTCTACTAATAGTGATCCAAATGTATCATAATTCATCTAATTCTCCCTTCTATATAATTAACGTTTGAAAACGTAAAATGTATACAAACTTTATAAAAAAAATCAAAAAAGAAAAAAGTACATCAATGTATGATGTACTTTTTTCGGTTCTGGTGCAAAAATATTAGTTAGAAACCTAGAGTAGCAACTTCCTCTACATTTCTAGCCTATGAAGCTAAACCAAACAGTTTATGAATAAATTGTTTTTGATTTTGGACAGACTTGTCCAGTAAAACAAGTTGTCCTTTTTTCATCATATGCATGGCTTCAACACCACTCAATATAGAAATTGCTGTTTTAAACGACTTTAAACCTAACATAGAACGAACTCACCTTTTAATAAACCGGTGATCTTGTTCCACTATATTATTGAGATATCTAACTTGCCTTAGTTGTATGCCTTTAGGCATATGTTTCTCTTCTAATTGAGGTCCATATTGATGAACCCAGCGCATAATGGTTGTGTGAGCGATTGATACTCCTCGTTCTTCCATCATTTCCACCAGGTTACGAAAGCACAAATTGTACCGCAGGTACCATCTTACTGTTAATAAGATCAGTTCAGGCTGATAATGTTTCCACTTGAATAGATTTTTCTTTTCCATACCAATCACATCCTTTTTTAAAGTACTAGTATCAGTATTTCCAAGTTTGATAGACATTTTTCATATACTTCAAAGTTTTTGCACCAGAACCAGATATGGTACATCTTTATATTTTTATTAAAGTAAGCGATCACATAAATATCAATACATTCTTATATGCAATATTGCATATTCGTATATAATTTTATATACACCTAAATAGATTGATGATAAAGCCAATAAACATGCGGGTTTCCTTCATTGTGTGCTAGTTTCACCAACAAATACGTCAGACCTTCGAAACAATTTTGTAACATTTATGAAAGAGAAACGAAAGATTTGTTTGCTATGATGAGGCTTGTCCACTAGTAGACGATGCGCGCAGGGAGTAAAACCATTAATGGAAATAAGGAGATATTAAGACATGTTGATTAAAAGAAAACTACCTATACTTACATTCTTAGCATTCATATTTAGTTTGATAGTTACTGTTTTTCCTACAAATTCTGCTTATGCAGCTGAGGACAATCGTATACTGGATATTTATGGGGATCCAGTCAAGACATCCAAAGATTATATAATGGTACGTAAAATTTGGGATGGTAAGCCTCGGTATGCTGCTTATGCAGGTGTAGGTGAGAAGAGACTTGGAGTAACTTATGAGAAGTTTGCGGGTTGGCATTATGTAATGCA
>NZ_PCOH01000098.1:0-3509 GCF_002976445.1 Bacillus sp. MYb56 | reverse complement strand
ACGGACAAGGAGCCGTAAGGATGAAAGAGAGGTAGGGCTTTCATTGTTTTAGGTATATATATCTAAGTCATTATTTCTAGAAGAAAAAATAATCAATCTCATCTCTATCTTTAAGAATTTTCTACATTTACTGAGACAGTGAATAGTAATTGTTTATCTTCTTTTCATAAAAGAGATACGCGAGTTGGTAACATCTAAATATATGGTCAACGATAAAAATTGATGGAATTTCTAGAACTAGAAACCATTTTTATAATTCATTTAACATAATAAGATGAAATGAAACAATAAGAAGGAGTGAAGATATGAAACACATGCCGACGCAAGAATTAAGTAACGAGTTAAAGAAGCGGAAAGGGATTACTTCTATTAAGATTGAGGCCTATGAAAAAATTGAAGTTGGTGGAATTCTTGTAGATGGACCGGCTGTTATTTTAATTAATCAAGAATACCTAAAAATTGTTGAATGAACGAAGAAAAGGATAATCCTTTACGAAAAGGGATGATCCTTTTTGTTTTCTGTTGATAATAATAGGATATACATATCATCTGATGCGATGGGATTAAAAGAAAGGAGAGGGTCGGGATTATCATAGCGGAAAGCTTAATATTGGTAGTATTTCTTTTTACGTTATATAAATTAGTTGCTAAAAAAACAAACTAATTATTTGAAACGATAGATTGTTTTCTTTTTAAGGGCGAGATTTATTTTATAGTGAAATGGATAATTTAAAGGAGGAATTTAGATAGATGCAAGGAAAGAACGCATAAAATACGAGAAGATGTCAAAGAACTATAACCATATTTATTTAGTTTCGTTTCTCCTATTAATTGTACTTGTTTGTAGTAGTGTGCTTATCATAGGAGCTACAGGGGGAAAATATGGAGTGTTTTTATTGTTAGCAATTTTACTTAACGCACGTATTACGAAAGAATCTCAAAAAAAGTATGAGCAGTATTCTAATAAAGGGCGTATTTAAAATGATACATATCTTGAAAGGAACAACCTGGATGTACATTCAAAATATCCCTATATCATTGCCTATTAATAACAGATTGGCGTCATAGACGCACAAATAAAAACACAGGGTTTTATCTCTGTGTTTCTTCAAATTTTCGTTTTTGAATATATGCTTGAGCATGAATAATTTCTTCCTGAAGCTCTTTTAATTCTTTCATAGATTCTGATTCAATAGCCATGTAAGTAGTAACTAAACTGATCATCATATCCATCTTCTCTACTATATTTTGAATGACTTGTTCAGATTGCTCTTTTTTAGGGTGTTGTATTGCTATTAATACATTTTCCATATAATTGTTCTTTCTTTGCTGGATATCATAAATAAACTGTTTTGTGTTTGAGTTCATTTGTTGTTCCTCCGTTTTGCATATATTTCCATTCTACCATATTTGAATAGAAAATATTGGATTCTTTTAAATTTACACCTGTCTCGCACATTTCCTCAAATATACAAACTAACTCCTTAACATACAGGGAACTAATCAAAATGTGTCGATTTTATTTCTAAACGTACAATTTTTTTGGGGCATGGTATGGTGACCCCATATAGGTATATCAAATAGCTATAATGCGTAAACAAATTGTATGGTCTATACCCCTAGAGAGGAGGTAACACTATATGGATAACAGCTTAGCAATAAGAAACCCTGAGCTAGCCAAACAGTGGCATGAAACTAATATACAAAAGTATGGTGGGAGTGCAAGGAGGGACACGAATGGGAAACCAAAGTTTGTAATCGTACAAGAGGTTATGGCTGTCCTTATTGCTCAAGGAAAAATAAGTTAATTAAAAAGAAAATTTTTATTACGCACATAATCTATTTAGGTTATGTGCTTTTTTGTCGAAATTAACAGATAGAATTTCCGGGAATATAATGACTGATAAGAAGAGGTCTGTAGAAAAAAATTTTAAAACTCCCCACTTTCCAATGTTTTTACAACAAGTGAAGCCAAACAGAAGTGGGGATTAAAAAAAGGTACCGTGAGATCGTCATGTGTACGTGGTAAATTAAAAAATTACGTGGAATTAGGATTAGTCAAGAAGTCAGGAAATACATGGCTTCTAACTAAAGAGGTTATGACTAAAGTTTACGGACCTCAAAAGAATTAGGGATTACCCATTAAAAATAGACACGAAAAAGCCCCCACCACCGCCAAGTAAGTAAGGGCTTTTCCAGATACATTATAAAAGAAAGGCTGATTCTAGAAGGCAAATATATACCTAAAAACTCATCACAGCAAGAATATTTTATCACATTTAACTAAAAAAGAAAAAATAAAAATTATTATAAAAACCAATTTAAATAAGCGATATAATGTCACTTGTAAATGGTTTGGTATAGATAATTGTATTACCTCCCAAATTTGCTTCTTCGGTACATTTGGAATATCTATTTTTATGGTTGTAGCTACATATATGATCTCTGGAGTATATTTTGGGTTTTAATTCTAATATCTTTCAACCTGTATAATTAAGGAGGAACTATTTTATGAATAAAAAATCTGTAAATGTAAAAATTGGTGATCCTGTACAATTCCATTATCGTCATGATTCTTCAGTAACACTAATTGGTTCGGTAGTTAATGTATTAACTAATACCATTGTTGTGGATGTCTCCGATTCTTCAAATAAGATCCCTGGACTAGAAAATCGGCAACTAGTAAAGTTTGGTCAGTTTAAAAAAATTCGAAAACAAAATTTGCTCTTGGCGCACTAATTTTCCCTTATAACTAATTACTTTTAGGAGGATATAATATGAGGCCAAAACGCGGTGAATTTTTCCACTTTTCAAAAGATAACACTGTATACTTAGTTTTAGGTTACGCAAAAATGTTCGGTAATGAAGAACACGACTTTATTAACCTTAAAAGAATGAAAGACTCAACTACTATAACGCTTAGTGCCGATTTATTTTTGCTCTATATACAAGCTGAAAAATTCGTAAAAGATAATGTACTAGTAACTAGGTGAACTACTCGCCACTTAGCAAAGCTTGAAGTGGGAGCTTCTCAGTTCCACGACGAAAGCAACCTTTCGTCTCCCTGAGCGTTACTTCGGGGTGTTCCGCCCCTAGATGTCCAACGCTTGGACGCTCTTTTGGTACGGTTGATATTTTACGCAGGAACCGAATGGCTTGGTTTTCGCACTCTATTTTCTTCCTGCAACCTCATATATCAAGTTATCAAAGAACTTTATATAGCTAGTTTATCAAAAGTTTTTGGCTATGCTAAACCGAAATTCATCTCCTACCTACCGTTGGGCTATCGCCCTTCACACGCTTGAGGAAGAAGAATTCTTCCGGTAAATTCGTTAAATAAGATCACATTTAAACAAATCTTTCCCACCGTATTTTCTTTTTTAATAGTATGGTGGGAAAAACGTAAAGGGTGAGAGAAATGAAAGGGAAAGAGGGAACGAAAGGCTTTTTTGTATTTAGTAAGAAACATGGGAGGACTTATGTTTACTTAGTACGTGCTACTTATAAAA
>NZ_PCOH01000097.1:0-3565 GCF_002976445.1 Bacillus sp. MYb56 | reverse complement strand
GTGTTGCGAAAATGCAATATGCAACCTCAAACTTCTCGAAAGGAACGACACGAGGCGGGATTTTCACCCAAACAATGAACGGACTTTCTATTTTTACATTTGATGAAATCGCTAAAATGACAGCGAAAAATAGTGTGGATTTAAAACGTGTCGGTTTTGGAAAAACAATAAAAGGAAAAGTGACACCTAGAAAACGAGTAGAAATTGTATTTCCCGATGGCTCAAAGGAGTCTATCAAGGCAGATATTACAGGACATTTTGTATTAGATTTCAAACAAGTAATAAAAGTTGGAGATACCATTCAATGTAATGAAAAGGAAAATCTTCAAACCAAAGCATCTATTTCTATTACAAAAATAGATGAAAAAACGGGTCATACAGAATTTAATGTAGTAGAAGAAAATGAAGATGTGCAAGTAACAAAAGTGGATTATTTCGATAAACCAGTCGCTATTTTTATGATTACACCAGACTTTGATTCTTCGAATCATGTGATTGCTTCTATTTTTGTAAGGCAGCTTTATTTTATATTGGCTAAAGGTGCATCCCTTGCTCGTGGAGGGAAATGTCACCGTGAGGTAGTTTTTTGCCTCGACGAGTATGGAAATATGCCGAGTATTGAAGGAATGGCGAATATTATAACAGTTTGTCTCGGTAGAAATGTTCGCTTTAACCTTGTGATCCAGGCATATGCACAATTGAAAAATAAGTATGGTGAGGATGCAGATACGATTGATGGAAACTGTGGGAATACGATCTACATTCTAACTAACGATCAAGAAACCGCCGAAAAGGTTTCCAAAAAACTAGGGAATCAGACGATTAACCTACCTTCCCGAAGTGGAAAAGGTCTTTCTACTGATAAAAATAAAACGGAAGGTCTAGATCAACGACCACTGTTAACATCAAATGAACTGATGAATTTTAAAGAAGGAGAAAGTGCTGTTATTCGTGTCATAAAACGTCAAGATAATAATCGAAAGCGCATCAGACCACGACCAATTTATAATACAGGAGAAACAGCTTTAAAATATAGATGGGAGTACTTAGGGGTAGAGTTCGATACAGATAAATCTATTTTAGATATAGATATCCACTCCTTACATGATGATGTAGAACCGAAAAAACTGATTGTAGATTTTCTAGGAGAAAGAAAGGAAGAACAAATTAAGAAAGAACCATCAGAGCCAGAACAGGAAGAGTTGCCACCAGTAGAGACACCGCAGCCAGTAGAAGAGCCAACAATGATGGGAATTGATGAAGATATACCGGAAGAGGCGTTTCAGCCGGAAGATAGCCCGTTTAATTCCCTCTCCATAGAAAATTGGAAGGAAAAAACGGTTAATGAATTTTTTGAATCTGATTTAGCGGTTTTGAAACTGGTTGATAATTTCTTTATAGCACAGTTAGGTAAGGGAATAGATGAGGTTGAAAATCAGGAAATGGGCGAGTTTTACAGTGAATTTCAAATGTTGGCTCACAATGACCATATCGACAAAGGTGTATATCAAGCAGTTGAAAATAAGATTAATCGAATTTTACGTGATTTAGAGGAAAAGGAACACGTAACGAGTTAGAAAGGCACTCAAATAATTGAGTGCCTTTTTGAATCCAGAAATAAAGGAGGAAGCGAGAATGGAGATGCCGACAATAACAGATAAAATGCAATTGATTTTAGATAGTTACTCGCCGTTTGTAACAGAAGAAAATGAGGTCATTCTTGGTCTGGAAGATGCGGTTCTTTTTCTTTCAGTAGATCGGGAACAAAAAGGAAAATTGATTATTCGTATTGACAGACTGAATGAAAGAGTGAATTGGACAGCAAAAGAAGTATTAGGGCAGTAGTAAGCATGAGAGGAGGATAAATAGTGAAAGATGAAGAGATTTTAAAGGTTTTAGAAACGTTCTCGGATTATCTTCAAGTAGGAGACATCGTGAATTATGTATTGCGTTGGCTAGGATGGTTCCTAATTGTAGGCTTATCTTTAGTTGTAGATGCTTTAGAAGGTGTGACAGATGCCATACTGGGGATTAAAGGATTCTTTAATTCACCGGAAATACAAAATTTTGTTGATATGTTATATCCATTGTTTGTCGTTCTTTTAGCCATATCGTTTTTATATATTGGCTACATGTTCATTATGAACAAACAAATGAACCGTTCTCAAATTATCATTAATATTTTCGTAACACTGAGTGTACTTTGTTTATTAAGTACTGGTATGACAAAGGTTGATAAGTTCACCGATGATGCCATAGCAGTTGTAAAATCTGAACAAAAAGGTTCTTTAAGTGATGAAATTATTAAGAAGAACATAACGGATATTGCAGTAATAGATCAAAATGGATGGAAAAAGAAAGAAGATATGAATCCGAAAAATCATATTCCAGAAAAAAATATTAGACAGATAGACATTACAGAAAAAATAGATTCGGATTTTGAGTTTGCAAAGGATAAGGAGTTATCTGAAGGTGGGCAAGATATCCTCAAAAATAAAAGGGTAATGGATGGGATGGGAGTCGCATCTTTAACAGAATTAAAAGATGGATGGTTTGATTTCTTTCCCGAAAAGTATTATCGCTGGCATTGGAATTTCTGGAATATATTCTTTACTTTACTGATAACTGGCGCAACGTTGTTATTGGTAAGTATTAAATTAGCTAGATTATTTTATGAATTGGCATTTAACTATTTGTTAGCCAACATCTTAGCACCAGCCGATGTTGCAAATGGTCAAAAATTAAAAGCGGTGTTATCAAATATCCTCAATATATTTATAGCAACGATTATGATATTCCTATCTTTGAAGCTATATATAATGGGGACGGCGTTTCTCCATGACAAATTAAATGGTGTACCGTATCTGATTGCATTAGCCGCATTTAGTATGGCAGTTCTAGATGGCCCGGCAGTCGTAGAAAGGCTATTTGGAATAGATATTGGATTAAAGAGCAGTTGGGGCATGTTAGCAGGTGGTTTCGCACTTGGTAAAGGAATTGGCGCTCTTGCAAATTCAAAGCCAATGAAGGGTCTCGGAAATATGATTGGAAAAGGGGCGAAAGGTGCAGCGGAAGGAACTGGTGTTGCAGCAGCTAAAACAGCAAGTGCGGCAGCGATGGCAACAGGTGGCATGACTGGTCTTATAAGTGGCTTGAAAAAAGGGAATGAGTCTGAAAATAAAGAGTCCTTGCAAGATCAAATGAAAAAAGCGGATCAGAAGAAAGCAAATGGAAATGATTTAGCAAAAAAAGAAAAAGAAAAAGGTAACTTAAATAAGGAAGAAGATAAAAAGAATGGTGGTACGCCATCTATTCAAGAAGATATGAAAAAAGAAGGGAACGAAAACCCTGGGGTAGCAAATGGGCAAGAATCGGGAACAACAAGTCTTCAAGATGAAATGAAAGAAGCCGGAAAATCAAATGGAGCGAGTGAAGGAAGTCCAACGGCAGGAGGCGTAAGACAAGGAGCAAGTGAAGGAGGTCAAACACCAGAAGGCGTAAGACAAGGAGCAAGTGAAGGAGGTCAAACACCAGGAGGCGTAAGACAAGGAGCAAGTGAAGGAAG
>NZ_PCOH01000096.1:0-4246 GCF_002976445.1 Bacillus sp. MYb56 | reverse complement strand
CGATAGAACTCTTTACTTAGGAATCCCCCTCTTCTAAACGAAGTGAAAGTGGGGGTAGTTCAAGTTAATTGCTTCTTGTAGAAGCCGCTGGAGGATAGCAGCAAAAACTGGTAGTCCTATAATAAAAACAGCTATCTTTAAAAAGAGCGTTGATACTCGTTCCATAAAAAGCACCTCACTTATTTAATGTAAATTTGATTTTAACACTCGATTTATCGTTTATCAATAAATATATATCTTTTTAGATTATTTTTTTGTTGTTATATGATTGTTTTGTTGGTTTTAGAAAAAATATAAAAAGCATTACTCATTACAAAGGAAGGCTCTCTCTTTTAACTATTTGATTTCTCTTCTCTTAACAACAAATAAGACGCTAAGCCGATCACGGCAGCGCCTAAAATAGTAATAGTAAATTTAATCGATACTAATTTACACTCACATTTACTTGTTTTTTTGTTTCCAAACCCCATTCTTCTTGTGATAAGTATCCTTGCTAGTCATGAAATGAAATGAGCTACCAGGAATATAGTATTTCTTACGCTTCTTTTTTTCTTTTCTCTCTCTCCTTTTCTTTAGCAATCTCCTGTAAATCCGCTTTCCATTGTCTTATTAAATCTTTTTTTCGCATCGGACTGTGTTCCCCTTGAATTGAATTAATCACCCAAGAGATATATACACTTTTTTAATCCAATTGTCTAACTTATTCATATTACTGTTTATTATGTAATTTATATATAATAAATAGACACCCGTTATAGGCACTTAACTTTTCTATCGTTAAAACAAAGTCATCTTCTTCATTAATACTTTTAATAACACCGTCATTCCTAATTTCTATTGAAAGGTTCGGCTTTTGTTTTCTTTTTATTATTTAAAGCTCACCATAATCATTTTCAGTAAAATAGTTTCAAGGTCCTTCATTTTAATATAATGGCATTTTAAATACTTTTTTACTTTCTTTGGATATGTACAATTACATAAAATTATGTATAATCTCGTCTAAAAAAGTCTTTTCATGTCGATTAATGTAGATTAAACTTTAAATATAATGGTTTTATGTTTTTGCTTCACCCTCTTCATAGGAGAAATGAAGAGTTGTTGTCATTTTCGTAATAGTAAGCATTTACAAAATATCCAATCATTTCGATATGTAATATTTCATAAAACATTGTTGGTTTATTTTTCAAAATATTCAGGGGAAATAGACGAAATTCAACAGAATAATTTATCAGACGGGGAGAAAATGATCGTATGTATCCAAAATTTATTGATAAAATAGCGTTTTCGAAAGCGCATAAAGAGTTACTAATTAAACTGTATAATAAAGAAATCTCAAGAAGCGAGTATAATCAATTGGTAGATGCTTTTTATCGTCCACAACAAAAATAAATATGAAGTATGTGTTTATTGTTTTATGTGTTCTATAATAACAAAATTCGTTTATATCATTTTTGGGGCAAACTCTTCTGCTAGGTTGGTGGGCATGTGGCCGTAGCCCTACTTCAAAATGTTATCTCAAACTTCTTGACACATTGTTTTTCATAGAAATCACGTCACTTCAAAAGGTACAGCCTTTGATACGCAAATAATTTACATGAAATTATTTTAATTTTATATAAATTATTTAAAATATAACATTTACATATTAATGATATTCAATTAATTTTAAGGTATCCACAATGATGATATTCACTCTTTGTACAATTGGATTATTAAGTAATGTAGTGAAAATAATGAATGGCACAGCAAAAATATATAACTATGTATTTATCTTACCAGCTATAATTTATTATTTATAAGCTTCTTATCAATAAGGAAAAAACACTAGCTTAATGACAGTGTTTTTTCCCTTATAATCTACGGAGCAATATATTTTATTTAGGCAAAAAAGAGGTTATTATCATTAAAAAAATAGAATAGGCACAATTATATCGATTATAATACCGGTTTTATTGATTTTATCCATTGTGAATGTTGCATACAAAATTATTTTAAATGAATTTTTTGGAGTCTCTATACTTTTACCTGTATCTCTTTGTCCAATTGGATTTATCCTAGCTATTTTTTCCCATCAAATAGATAAAACTATCGGAGCGAAAATCGGGATAATATTAAATGTGGTAGTATTTTTGATTCCTTTTATTTGGGTGATTGGAAGAATTATGTAGTTGAAATGTATTCCGGACATATCTCCTATATTACTAAATCTATGAAGAAATAAACAAGGAAGAGAATTTTTATAATTCTCTTCCTTGTTTATTTACGAGAAATTTCGTTTTCAATTGTTGTTTAGTATTTCGAAAAATGCTGTAGAATTTTTCTCTATCATTATAACAGTATAAAAGTTGGTTCTAAGATGCAATATTGCATATAGAAATGTATTGATATCAATATAAACGCTTACCACTATGAAAGCATAAAGCTACATCATATCTTAACGCATAAGTAGAGGAGGAAATAATATGGAAATGGAAATCGCAATGGTAATTTTAAAATTTGTAAGTGGGGTTCTATCATTCGTAACAGAACCTTTAAAAGCAGGAATGTAAGTTCATTATTACACAATTATTAGGAATAACTTTTCATACAAATGATTCGTATATCAAAGATGAATTGCTGTGAAGATCATTTGTGTGAGCAAACTTTAAACAAGAAAAAGAATTCCAGAATCTTAAGGAATTCTTTTTCTTATGTGTAATTATAAATTTAACATTTTTTACAAATGATCTTAATTTTATTAACTAAACAACAATAGACATACTACGCATGCCTTATTGTTTAGTTCAATGTTGTTTTAACAGTAAGTAACCTTTCTCTTAACTATTTTTAGAAAAATAGCATGACTTAATCATTTTCATTAAGAGGTACCGCCACATATCCATTAACTTAAGGTATATTTTTATATAAACGTAACGTTTTTTAAGTAGTTTTTCATTACCTTTTACAGGTATTTTAATTCTAAATTAATTTCCACAGATGTAGATAATGTTATTTCCCCCAAAAAATGTTATCATTCTATTTGTCATAAAAAATTCACATATAATGTGATAAAGAAATTGAGGGGTTGGAATAAGATGATTAGTGACTTAAAAAAAGCAGCCTTATCTTCAATAAAGGGAAATTGGGGATTAGGAGTAGGAGTAACGTGTCTTTATTATGGAATTCCTGCAATTGGTATGTTTATTATTGGATGTTTAATATTTATGCTGTTTAGCTTAATTATTGGAATGATAGATCCCGATAGTTTTGTAGAGTACTCGGTAACAGGAGAAGCAATAGCTGACTCATCAGCCGTCTTTTTTCTAGGACTTGCTACTGTAATTATGTGGGCTATTATATTTATTATTTATATTGCTACACAAAGCATTATGAGTTACGGCTATAATAATTTCACTTTGCGTTTAGCAAAAAAAGAATCTACTACAATTAGTGATTTATTTGAAGGATTTAAGAAAAATAATTTATTTAGATCTTTGAAGTTAGGTATCTTGCAGACTATACTTATTTTTTTGTGGAGTTTATTATTAATTGTTCCAGGTATTATAAAATTTTTCTCTTATTCTATGGCGTACTATATTTTAATAGAAAATCCAGAATATACAGCAAGTGAAGCGATTAAAAAAAGTAAAGAAATGATGCAAGGACATAAATTAGATTTATTCATAACATGGTTGAGCTTTATCGGATGGTTTATTTTAGGTTCTTTGGTAGGAATATTTACACTAAATATCCCATACCTTTGGATTAATCCATATTACACTACAACAATATCGCACTTCTACTTAAATTTATCTAAAAGGGAAAATAATATGGAAGAACTAAAAGTTAACTAGAAGCATCTGTTAGTTTGAATTAATTTAGAATTAATAATAGCTTACATATCTTCTCTAATGGAGTAGCACCACATATCCATCAACTTAAGCATTTTGGTTATTCTTAAAGTTAAAGGCAAGTTAATGTTCTCTTATATTAATAAGAATATTAACTTGCTTTTTAGATTTCAGTATAAATTATTTATTGGCATAAATTATTGTTGTTTAAAAATCAACCATTCTTATGCAATATTACATATAATAATCTTTACTCTTTCTGTTATAATTTTAAGAGTAAATTATTCATCCATTAATTTACACCATCCATATCTATAGTTATGGAAACCCTAATTACATATAAAAAAAGAGAAGAACATTGTGATATGATCCCCTTATAGTAGACAGGAAAAAGAAAGCACATTAACCTGTTTACT
>NZ_PCOH01000095.1:0-4480 GCF_002976445.1 Bacillus sp. MYb56 | reverse complement strand
AACAATATGTAGTAAAAGGATTACAACAGGCAGCCATTCAACAGTATGGAGAAGCTGTTAAATACTTTGATAAGGTTAATTACACAGAATTAGATAAAGATAATCAGAAGGCAGTTTTATTTACTTATTTATTAAATGGAAAGGCAAATAAGGCACTACAGTATGAGCCAAAATTTGCAGAGAGTGTGGTTGCTTATTTTATCGGGATAGACAACATGAATAAAATCAATGAGATTGATGTCAAGAATGATGTGATCGACTTTGAAAAGGCAGCACTTAATAAAAAATATGAAGAGGTAATTAAGCTCAAAGGGAAAGTCAATATGGATGGTAGACGTGAAAAGCTCATTGTTGAAGCTTTTGTAAGTCTAAAAAAATATGAAGATTGTTATTCTTTTGCCAAAACGCAAGGAAATAAAAGCTTGATGAAAGAGGTGAAAGAATTAGAAAAGCGAGATGTTCAACAATCTACGATAAGCGAAGAGGAAAAGAAAGCTAAGATTGAAAGAATTGATAAAGATCTAAAGGACATCTAAGGGGGAAAAAATAACATGCCATTAAATTATGAAAATCTGTATAAAAAGATGGGAATTGTTTTTCTTGGTGGTTCATTAATATTGGGTACTACTGGGTGCAGTTGGTTTGGAAGCAAGGAATCCTCAAAAAGTAAGTCAGCTATTACAAAAAAAGTAGATAAGAGTAAGCCAGAGGAAAAGAAAGAAAATCTGAACAAACAAGATTTTGAAGCAATGACAGAGAATGCAATTCAAAGTAAAGATAATGAGGTTGCTTATGTACTCGATGAGATTGATAAATCAAAGATTAATTTCAAGGATAAATCCATTGTAAGTAATCTTCAAAATGGAGATGAAACCACTTCTCGTGTTCTTGCGCTCTTTGATAAAGAAACAACAGATAAAACACTTCAAGATACGACAAAAGATAATGTGATTGCAGCTATTACAGATAATAAACCACAAGTCACTGTGAACGGTGACCATTTTGCGTTTGGCAATCAAGATATTGATTCTTCAGTAGCGAGTATAGGAGATATTCTTCCACCAGAGAAGAAGCTAGATGAAATTGTGAATCCACCAGTTACACCGGAAGGTGAGAATGGTAATACGGAAAATACAGGGACAGAAAAACCGAAACCAACAGAACCAGAGGAACCAACAGATCTAGAGAAACCAAAACCGCCAGTAGATCCACCAACAGAACCAGAGAAACCAAAACCGCCGGTAGATCCGCCGGTAGATCCACCAACGGATCCAGAAAAGCCGAAACCGCCAGTAGATCCGCCAGTAGATCCACCAACGGATCCAGAAAAGCCGAAACCGCCAGTAGATCCGCCAGTAGATCCACCAACGGATCCAGAAAAGCCGAAACCACCAGTAGATCCGCCAGTAGATCCACCAACGGATCCAGAAAAGCCGAAACCGCCGGTAGATCCGCCAGTAGATCCACCAACGGATCCAGAGAAACCGAAACCACCAGTAGATCCACCAACGGATCCAGAGAAACCGAAACCACCAGTAGATCCGCCAACGGATCCAGAGAAACCGAAACCGCCAGTAGATCCGCCAACGGATCCAGAGAAACCGAAACCACCAGTAGATCCACCAACGAATCCAGAGAAACCAACAGAGCCGGAGAAACCAATAAATCCAGAGAAGCCAACAGAACCGGAGAAACCAACAGAGTTAAATAAACAAGAGTCAAAATCAGATGTAACAGTTTAAAGGGGGATTCGCTTACCCATGTACAAGGATGAAATTTCAATTAAATATAAGTTAGCTGAAAAAAAAGTACTCATTCCATTGAGTACTTTTTTGTTTGTTGGAATGTTTTTAATCGCAAATTTTTTACTCAGCTTATCTTTAGAGCTGATAGAAACAACATTTAGTGATTTATTACACCCAAAACCATTTCATATGGAGATAGGATTTCTTTTTCAAATGCCGATTGCAGAGCATCCGATTTACTACATGCTTGTTTTCCTTGTAGTAATTGGAACCATTGCAAGAACGGTGTATAAGCTGAAATCTTCCTTTAAAAACTTAAATAATCATCAGAAAGGATCTAGTCGTTTTACAACAGTTGAAGAGTTGAAAAAGCAATACCGAGCTGTACCAGATCGAGAGGAATCATTTAAAGGTGGCGGTGGTGTTGTTATCTCCCGACTAGGTGACAAGGTATTTATTGATGATAGCCCGGTAAACAATTTAATCATTGGTACAACACGCTCTGGTAAAGGGGAAACTTATGTATTTCCTACAATTGATGTCTATTCTAGAGCGGAACATAAACCATCATTAATACTGAACGATCCCAAGGGCGAACTATTTAGTGCCTCAAAAGAAACTTTGGAAAAACGAGGGTATCATATTGAAGTCTTGAATTTGTTAAACCCACTTGATTCTATGAGTTATAACTTGTTGCAACTTGTCAAAGATGCCTATAAAGATGGGGATTATTCAACGGCACAGGCATTATGTAAAACACTCTCTCACACTTTGTATTACAACCCAACTGTCAAAGATCCTTTTTGGCAACAGTGCGCTATGAGCTTGTGTAATGCCATGATATTAGCAGTTACAGATAAATGCATTGCGGAAGGTACAGAAGAAAAAATCACGATGTATGCAGTTGCAAATATGTTATCAGAACTTGGTTCAAAAGAGGTAATCGTAGATCCGGAAGCTGATCCACAAAATGCATTAGATTTATACTTTGAAGGCTTACCAGCGGAAAGTGTTGCGAAAATGCAATATGCAACCTCAAACTTCTCGAAAGGAACGACACGAGGAGGGATTTTCACCCAAACAATGAACGGACTCTCTATTTTTACATTTGATGAAATCGCAAAAATGACAGCGAAAAATAGTGTAGATTTAAAACGTGTAGGTTTTGGAAAAACGATAAAAGGAAAAGTAACACCTAGAAAACGAGTAGAAATTGTATTTCCAGATGGCTCAAAGGAGTCTATTAAAGCAGATATTAAAGGACGTTTTGCATTAGATTTCAAGAAAGTAATAAAAGTTGGAGATACCATTCAATGTAATGAAAAGGAAAATAAGAAAAAGAAAGCATCTATTTCTATTACGAAAATAGATGAAAAGACGGGTCATACAGAATTTAAAGTAATAGAAGAAAATGAAGATATACAAGTAATAACAGTGGATTATTTCGATAAACCAATTGCAATTTTTATGATTACACCTGATTATGATACTTCAAATCATGTCATTGCTTCTATTTTCGTAAGACAGCTCTACTTCATATTAGCTAAGGGTGCATCCCTTGCAAGGGGTAATGAGTGTCATCGTGAAGTGATTTTTTTACTTGATGAATTTGGCAACATGCCGAGCATAGAGGGAATGGCAACGTTAGCAACGGTTTGTTTAGGAAGGAATATCCGTTTTAATCTTATCATTCAAGCATATTCACAACTGAAAAATAAATATGGTGAGGATGCAGATACTATTGATGGAAACTGCGGGAACACCATCTACATTCTAACAAACGATCAAGAAACAGCCGAAAAAGTGTCCAAAAAGCTGGGGAATAAGACAATTAACCTACCTTCCCGAAGTGGAAAAGGTCTTTCTACTGATAAAAATAAAACCGAAGGTCTAGATCAACGACCATTGTTAACACCGAATGAATTAATGAGTTTTAAAGAAGGGGAAAGTGCCGTTATTCGTGTGATAAAACGTCAAGATAATGAACGGAAACGAATTAGACCACGACCAATTTATAATACAGAAGAAACAGCTTTAAAATATAGATGGGAGTATTTGGGAGTAGAGTTCGATACAGATAAATCTATTTTAGATATAGATATCGACTCCTTACATGATGATGTAGAACCGAAAAAACTTATTGTAGATTTTCTAGGAGAAAGAAAGGAAGAACAAATTGAGAAAGAACCATCAGAGCCAGAACAAGAAGATTTGCCACCAATAGAGACACCGCAGCCAGTAGAAGAACCAACAATGATGGGAATTGATGAAGAGATTCCGGAAGAGGCGTTTCAGCAGGAAGATAACCCGTTTGATTCCCTCTCCATTGAAAATTGGAAAGGAAAAACGGTTAATGAATTTTTCGAATCTGATTTAGCGGTTTTGAAACTGGTTGATAAGTTCTTTTTAGCACAGTTAGGCAAATCAATAGATGAAATTGAAAATCAAGAAATGGGCGAGTTTTACAGTGAATTTCAAATGTTAGCTCACAATGACCACATCGACAAAAGTGTTTACCAAGCAGTCGAAAACAAGATTAATCGAATCTTACGTGATTTAGAAGAAAAAGAACAAGTGACGAGTTAGAAAAGCACTCAAATGATTGAGTGCTTTTTTGAATCCAAACTAAAGGAGGAAGAGGGAATGTGCGTACCGACAATAACGGATAAAATGCAATTGATTTTAGATAGTTACTCGCCGTTTGTAACAGAAGAAAATGAGGTCATTCTTGGTCT
>NZ_PCOH01000094.1:0-5260 GCF_002976445.1 Bacillus sp. MYb56 | reverse complement strand
CTGAAGATAAAAAAACATATGAGCTAGATTTTATAGAAAGAGACAAAAAAGATATCGAAACAAAAATCAAAAATTATGGGAAAGCAATCAAACTGGAAGAAGAAAATGCGAAGACAGTCTATGAAAAAGTAAAAGAATTAAAAGATGAAATGAAGTACCAAACTGAAGCGGAAAAAACGGAAACACAATCTAAAATAGCATCCTTAGAATCTAAAATAAAGTCATCAGAAAAGAACGTCGAATTGTTTAAAGGGGAACAAAAAATTGCACGAGATAAGATCAAAAAGCTAGAAGAAAAAGCACAAGGAATTAATAAAAAGTGAAAAAAGTCATGTCGTCAGTGAGTGCTCACCAGTGAAATTTGAGTACTCACCGAGTGCTCATTTGGTGATTTTTGTATCGTCAGTGAGTACTCATCAGTTCGATTTGTGTCATCAGTGAGTACTCACCTTGGAGGTTTTCTTGTTCCCATCGTTTCGCTAGGCTCCGCCTAGCTTCACACCTTAGGTGGGAACAAAAACCCCTTATGCTCTTCTCACTATTTTTTGATCTCTACCCACAATTGCAGAAAGGAGAGGGAAAAGTGGAAATCAGAATTAGAGAAGTAGATCCAATTGCCGTAAAGAAAATAGATGAAATTGCAAAGAGGAAAGGATTATCCAGGCAGAAATTTTTGAAAGACCAAATTGAAATGCTGGCTTTTTTTCAGCAACAAAATAAAAGAGAAATGGAATTAGAAAATATCATCCAAAAGAACATCCATATGATGAATGATTGTTATAGCGAAATGAAAAAAATGAATGAGTTTATACAACTCATGATGCAGGATGATGAAAATGAGTAATGCAGTCCCTGTTCAATCTTCAGTTACACCTGGTGTTGTTTTAAAAACAAAATTTGTATTACCGAGTTCCGATGCATTTCAGAACTATATTGAGTATGTAGACCGGGAAGAAGCACAAAGTGAAGTGAAGCTCAATCCGAAAATGTTCGAAACGTATCAAGACTATATGGGGAATTCAGAAAAGACATCAGCACTATTTACAGAACACGCAAATCGTTTAACAGAAAGTGAAAAAAAGTCCTTAAAGGAAATGTTTAAAACCGCTCATGAGAATGGAAGTATCATGTGGCAAGATGTCATTTCTTTTCATAATCCATGGTTAGAGGAACAAGGCATTTATGATGAGAAAACGAAAACGTTGGATGAAAAAAAGTTGATGGATGTAACACGGCTTGCGATGAAGGAAATGCAAAAAAGAGAGGGGATAGAAAAAAGTTCTACCTGGTCGGCAGCCATTCATTTTAATACGGATAATATTCATATTCATGTAGCAACTGTTGAACCATTTCCAACGAGAGAACGTGGCAAAAGAAAACCAAAAACATTGGATGCAATGAAAGGAAAAGTCGTAAACAATTTGTTAGATCGTAAGCAGGAACAAAAACAAATTAATGATTTGATTCGAAAAAACATGGTGGGAAGTAAAAAAGAAGATTCCGTTTTTGATTGGCGCAATCAACATTTGAAACCATTGTTTTTACAAATCTATAAACAGTTACCAAGTGATAAAAGACAGTGGCAATATAGCTACAATACAATTCAGCCATTGAAGCCGGAAATTGATGAATTAAGCAGGAGATATATTCAACATCATCATAAAAAGGATTACGATCAGTTTCTCCAAAAGTTAGATAAAGAAGTGCAAGTTTTTAAAGAAGCATATGGGGAAGGAAAGTATGATAAGAAGCAATATGAAAATTACAAGACGAATAAAATCAGTGACCTGTATAAAAGAATGGGTAACGCCTTTTTACAAGAAATGAAGGCATATGATAAAGAACAAAAGAGAATCCATCACATGAAAAAATCAAAGCCGTTTCAAAAATTTCAACAGAATGTATCTATTCAGTATTCTATGAGAAAAGTGGAACGTGCTTTTAAAAGTGAATATGAGAGTTGGAAGAACCAAAAGTATTATGAGCGTATGCAAAAAGAAAGTGCATACCAAAATGAGAGGGGTTATTAAATGAGTACAATTAGAAGACAGGTAACGATGGATCAAGAGACAGAAGATTATATAAATGATTACATGGAGGAACACGGAATTCGATATACAGGGGAAGCAATGGGAAGAATTTGCAAGGAGCATGAAGCAGCAAAAAACACAGAATGGTCATTAAATTATATAACAGAAGTGGTATCAAAAAACTTACACGATGTGTTGAAAAGTGAACTAACAAAAATCCGTCTTGGTTCAAATAGTGCGGATAGAAATACACAAGTTTTAATTGAGTTATTAAACGGTTATTTCTTTTTAGAGGGCGTAGATAGCATTATTACCACTGATAAACAGGAGATGGAAAGTGTGAAGATGGCAAAAAAAAGTGTGGAAGAACGAATTAGTCATGCAAGACAAAAACGTTTAGATCATGAGGCATCAAAGAACAATGTAACGTAAGCTACATTGTTTCTTTTTATCAAAAAACAGGAGGTTATTTAGATGTTATTATTTCGTGAAGATATCGCATTAGGAGTCATTAAAGAAATTGGAGAAGATGAAATTGTGTTACTTGTAAAAGATGAAGAACTAACAATTAAAATTACAAGAGAACAAGTGAGAGAACTAGCAATCCATGTCATGAATCAAGAAAATATGTTAGTTCCGGTTAATGTGAAAACTCATGAGCTTTTCTTTGATACAGCTGAGAGATGGAATGAAGAAGAAATGGAGGAATTGCAAAAAGCGAGTGAAAGAGTAGGAGAAGATCATGAGTAAAAGTTATAAGAAAAAGTATCAAACGAAATCACCAGAAGAAAAGAAAGAAGCGGTGCAAGCTTTAACAAAAAAGATGGAAAAAAGCATAGAAGGCTATTTTCGTACACCAGGAGATTTGAAAGATTATTTATCGTTTATGGCAAAGTTCTATCACTATTCACCATCTAACATTTCATTAATACAGAGTCAATTCGAGGGAGCCCAAGCAGTCGGTTCCTTTTCTTTTTGGAAAGAAAAAGGATTTCCGGTTAAGAAGGGTGAGAAAGGAATTAAAATCCTTGTTCCAAACCGAACTGTAGCAAAATTCAAAGACAAAGAAGGCACTTGGAAAACAGTAACTAAAGCAAATGAGGAAGAGAAAAAACAAATCGAATCTAAAAACGTAGAAGTGATACCTGGTCGCTTATATTTTGCTGTGGGTCATGTGTTTGATGCGTCTCAAACAAGTGCAACAGCAAAAGATCTACCTCGTATTTTTCCGAATCGTTGGCTAGAAGGGAGCGTTACAGATTACCAGAGTTTGTATAAAGGAATGGCAGCCATTGCGGAAAAAAACGGTGTAAAAATCATTGCACCAAAATCAGAACTGGGTGTCGCAAAAGGTGTGAGCTATACCCTAACAAAAGAGGTTGCCTTGAATCCGCGAAACAGTGAATTACAAAATGTAAAAACACTTCTTCACGAATTGGCGCATGCCAAACTTCATACAGCAGAGACACATATGAACTACACAGCACCAGAAAAAGAGTTCCAAGCAGAAATGACGGCTTATGCCGTTTCTTCTTATTTTGGGATTGATACGAGCGAATATTCTTTGGGGTATTTAGCGAGCTGGACACAAGGAAAAGAAATGAAAGATAAAACGAAGTTGTTAAAAGAAGTACATGAAACTTCAATTGAATTTATCGAAACAATTGAAAGCACGTTGGAAAAAGAAAAAGAAAAAACAAACGAAAAAGGAGTAGATCATATGGCAAAACAAGTGTCTGAAAATAAAGATGGAAATGTAAGAGACAATTTCGAAATTTTAACAGGCATTCAACAAAATGCGCAGCGACTTATTGATGAAAGGCTAGGATTAAATTTTGAAAAACATTGGGAAAACTATGAAATTCAACTTTCAGAAGATAGTCGTGTATTAGAAGAAATAAACCCTAATGTTCGTTTGAATTTAAGGGAGATGGAACAGATCGTTTATGAATTTGGTACAAACAGAGAACAAGATGCCCTTAAAAAAATTACAGATACGTTAGAGCCATATTATGAAGCTGATTTGTTAGGAGATAGTTTCAATGATATACCACTTGCTAGGGTTTCGTTAGATCGTGAAAAGAGTTTAAAAGTCGATTGTGTTAATGAGTATGTGAAAGAAAACCATAAGGATTTTTGGTTTCAAAATTCAGTGAGCCTAGCTTTGAAGGTAATTAATCACCGAATTTCAACAGCGCATAAAGAAGTAATGAATAATGATATTGAATATAAAGGACTATATCCAAAAGACGAATCAGAAGTGATTTATTGCCAAGAAACAGGTAAGCCATTACAGCAAAATGAAGAAGTTTTTCATGTTGAGGGTCATGGATATACAGTAGCAGAAGAGGCAAGTTTTAAAGGTCTAGATAAAGAGGATGGGTATTATACAACGATTGAATATGAACATGTAGAAGAAAAAATACTTGCACCAATTGGACTAGAAAAAAACGATCAACCTAGTCTTGTAAATGAAAAACAGGATGAAAAAAATATCTTATTGGTGGAATACATGAGTTTAAGTAACACGACACAAGAACTTGTCTCTGTTGCAGAGTTAAGGGAACAAGCAGATAGAAATCGAGCGTTTGAACCTGTAGAAGGTGCAGAAAAATTGAGTGATAAAGAATTTATTGATGCATTTAACGAAGCAAATCAAGAAAAGTATGCAGCACTAAATCAGAATGACATTACTCGTCCAACTATGTTAATTCAATGGTGTGAAAATAAAAATTTTACAAGTAATCAAATGATCCCATTTGGAGAAGCCAATGAAAAAATGTCTGAAGTCATTTCAAATATTGAAAAAGCAAAAGAGGAAGCAAGAGAAAGAGATGAATACGTACCATATGATAAAACTTGTTATCATATCGCCATTCCAAAAGAAGTAGATAGAGATTTTGGGAGAATGGAGCTCGTGAGTATGGATCGTTTGGATATGGGGGATGGGGACTATAAGACACCGTATGAACAAGTATTAAACGAGAAAAGGTATCTATCGGATGAAGTGAAACAAGCGTTACGAGATGAAGTAGTGAATTATAGAAATAACAAAGAAATAACAATGGAAAAAGCAAAGGAAAATACATTAGAAAAATCGGAAGAGACACCCAACCACTTAGTTACAATTGAGGTATTAGCAAACGGTATGCAAGATGAAGAACTGGCAAGAATCCACATGATGGATGGGGTTACGAAAGATATTAATTATTTATCAGTATGGAACCAAG
>NZ_PCOH01000093.1:0-5333 GCF_002976445.1 Bacillus sp. MYb56 | reverse complement strand
AACACACAATATCATTTATAAGATCTAATTTTTGTTCATCTAAAATAGGCATCGGTACTTCATTTTGCTTATCGTAAAATTCATTTAGTCCTTCAAATTGTTCTTTTATTGCTGAAAATGGAACCCAACGCATCATACCTCTATCAATCATGATCTGTATTCCTCCTTATGCTTTATGCCCACCTATTTTTCCGTTTCTATCCCTTTGTGTAGCCCCTTTAATGTAACTGATACCTCTCATAATTGAATTCTTACCATGTTTATGCCGTATACTATCCATTGTTTTTGCTAATTTCCTTTTAGTATCTTTTTGGGAAGTATCTTCGAACAATGACATTTGAATTGCGTCATCCCTGGTCAAATTTTTCAGTGTAATATGTATTTGGCGCACCGGATGACCAGAATGAAATCTTCTTAATAGTTGCAAAGAAGCCTCATACACATCTTCTGTTAAGCATGTTGGCTGATCTAATGTAATCGCTCGTTTAAATCCTCCACCGATGTATTTGCTATAACCTATAGAAAGTTCAACCGTACGGCAGCATTTATCTATAGATCGTAAACGAAAACAAGTTTCTTCAATTTGTTCTAGAAGGAGTAATTTTAATTTAGTTGGGCTGAAACAGTCCTCTAACAAGATTTGTCCTTTTGTTATAGAGGTACTTTTAGGAATGTATTTATTTGCAATCCGGCTCTCATCAATACCATATGAGAAGCGATATAACTCTTCACCTTTTACTTTGCCAAATCGCTTGATTAGATGCTCTTTAGGTGTTTTTGCAACATCCTTTAAGGAAAATAGGCCCATGCCGTGCAACGCCTCTTCAGTAGCCTTTCCAATTCCCCATACTTTTTGAAGGGGGTTGATTTCCCATAATTTCTTTGAAACATCTTCGTATGTCCACATAGCAATCCTAGAGTCTGAATGTTTACTTTCCACATCAAGAGCAACTTTTGAAAGAAATAAATTCGGTCCAATTCCAATTGATGCGGTTATGCCAGTCGTATCATATATTTCTCTTTGAATCCTTTTAGCAATTACAATTGGATCACGTCCGAAAAGATGAGCTGTTTGTTGCATGTCTAGAAAGCATTCGTCGATTGAGTAAACGTGTAGATCCTCTAACGCTACATACTTCGTATAAATTTCTGTGATTTGATTTGAAATTTCAACAAATCTTCTCATTGTTGCATTCACAATAATAATGTTCGGATCTTTTGGGATTTCGTATAATCTGGTTGCTGTAGAAATCCCTAATTTTTTCAGTTCAGGAGTGGCAGCCAACACAATAGATCCATTTCGATTTACGTCTCCAACAACAGCTAATTTCACTTTTAATGGATCTAATCCCCTCATGACACACGCGCAACTGGCAAAAAATGAACAAAGGTCTATGCAGAGAATCATTCGACTCATGCATTTTGAATAGTCAAACATCGTTTTATCCTCCAAAATAGAACGTTTGTTCTTATTATAAACCCATTGTTTTGTATTATACAATCATTTGTTAGAAATTTTTTATTATCATTATGGTACGTGAAATTAATAACAATATAATCCAAAACAATTTATTACTATTAAGAACATTGTTCTTATGTAGTAAAAGCCAATGAATATTATAAAAGCTATATTTCGAAGTAATAAATATAGAGAAAAAGAGGTGATATTTTAGGGAAATACTGAAAAATAAACTATTTTTTGTAATAATATAATAGAAATTAGAATGCGATTAACAGTAACAGAACCTGTGAATTAGAAAATGGAGTGATTATAATGTACAGATTTCGAAATATTAAAAGCTTATTAGGTGAGTACGAGGAACTGGAAAATCAAGAAATATATTTTTCAGAACTTGATTCATTAAATGATCCAATGGAGGGCATTAGGGAGTATTATTGGCAGGGAGATATTATTGTTTGGAAAAATTTTTTTAAACATTATATGTATAGCTTAACTCATGTATTTTTAATGTCTAAATTATTATCAGAATTAAACAATTCACAAATCCCTATTTGGGATCGAGAAAAATATTATAGTGAAAAATACGAAAAAATTATTAATATGGTTTATGAACATGTTTTCAACAGCAAATATATAAATTTCTGTTTAAATTTCTTATCCAAAGAATCTAAAGAAACTTCTCAAGAAGAAATTTACGTATATTTAAAAATTCTACACTATTTCACCTTAGAAGCTATTTTTGAAGTACATATGGAGTTAGGTCTATCTTCACAATCAATTAACCCCTTTACTTCCATAATAAAATCTGACCTAATAACAGATTTAAAAGAAATAATGGAAAAATTTGATAAAAACCCAAACCGCTACAATGACTATATACAAGTATACAAAGAAGCACTAAATGATAGCGAATTAGCAGATGCCGATCGTGTTGAAAAAAATCAAAATAGCCAGAAAGCAAAATTTATATATGTTGAATTTACAGAAAGATATTTAAAAAAAATTACTGAGCTGACATATCCAAAATGTTATGTAGCTTGTTTTATGGATAATTGTACAAATTCAGCAGTTTGGGGACATTATGGGGATAGCCACAAAGGTGTTTGTCTTAAATTCCGAACTCACGATGTCGATGTACCTAAAATTGAATTAGAAACTATAATTGGATATTCAGATTTAAAGAAAATTTATAATTATCGTCCTTTTGAATTTAATAAAATGAATTATTCTAATCAAATTCAAAGAATTAATTTTTTTAGTCATTTGGGATACTTAAAACATAATGTACTTTTAAAACAATGGTATACAGATTCAGAAGGGAATATCAGTAACTGTGCAAATCACTTAAATGATGACGTTGTTGAATATTGGCAAAAAGAGTACTGGCATAGTTATCAAGTTCCATTTTTAAACAAATCCATTGATTGGCAATATGAAAAAGAATATAGATTATTATTATTTAGTGTTTTAGATAGCTATACAGAAGTGCAAGATAGAAAATTGAAATATAAATTTGAAGATTTAGAAGCTATTATTTTTGGAATGAAAACCTCCAGAGAAGATAGAATAAAAATTATAAACATCATTAAAGAAAAATCCAAACAAGAAAATAGAGAAAATTTTGATTTTTACGAAGCAATAAGTTCTAAGGGTGAAATAACAATTAAAAAGTTAAGAATACAACCATGGTTTGAAGTGCCTCCTTTCCAGTAGACAGTATTTAAAAAGCACGACTAAATAACATGACTTCTATATTTATATAGACTCAGGTTATTTAATTTCTTTTGAAATCTTTGGTGATTATAAAAGTATATATATTTACATATGGAAAATTTGAATTCGACATGTTTTGCATCAATTTATATGAAATAACTAAACACAGATTAGCAATCTATAAAATAAAAAAGCCGAAACCTTTCTCACATAAGGGGTTTCAACTTTTTATTTTGTTAGCATACCCATTGCAACAAGATGCAATTATATTTCAGTGTATCCGCATCTTGTAGCTATTATTATGTATGCTATATTCCACAAAAAAATTACAAAAAATCTTTTATTCTCTTTATCTATCTTTATAATATGCTTCTTTTTTGAGCCATATGCTTCTTTTTTGACTCATCTATGTATGTATAAGTTTAAGAAAGTATGTCCAAACTAACAGATACATAGAGGAAAAAGGAGCGGAAAAGTATGCAAGGAAATAAGCAAAAGCGTACAAAATTAGGGAAATGGTTAGATCAAAATGGGATTGAACAAAAGGAATTAGAATTAGCAGCCAAAGTTAGTCGTAGTACCATTACAAGGCTTTGTAATGATAAAAATCACGTTCCAACTCTTTCTGTAGTCCAAAAAATCATGAAAGCTATTAAACGTTTTGATTCTAAAGTAAATGTACATAATTTCTGGGACATGTAAAAAGCACAAGGAGCTACAATTCACCTTGTGCTTTTTACTTTCATAACACTTCTTTTAACAAGAATGTACGTACATGCACATTATATTTTATTCCATAGCTCTCTAATTTTTTTTCACGATAGTCTGATATTGTAAAAAATAAAATGTTTGGTACGATATCTCTTTGTTTTTTATATAGCTTTGCAATTAAACCATAATATTTTATCTTATCTTCATTTATTTTCATATGTTGAACCCTATCAATCTCAACAAAATGTGGGACTTGATCTACTAAATAATAAGCATCTGGTACAATTATTTTTTCTTCATTTTGGTATCTAAATTTTATAACTTGCTCTGTCTTCCAATTGGGAAAATCTAACCACATCCAAGCTTCGTTACGCAAAAGAATATGTTCAAGTTGATGCTTCTTTTTTCGTTCGTTGGGATCTAATCCTAACAAAGCCGAACCTTTTTTGTTGAGATAATATACATACTCCCGATTATGCGATGTGACATGACAATATTGTCGTAGATCCTTCAAAATACGATTTGCATTTCGAATACTACCTAGAGCATGAATCGCTTGCAATTGCCTCCTAGAAGCAAATTCCAGCTTATTTAAACTCGATAAAATCTCGATCTGTCTGGCTTTCTGTTTGAGCTTCTGGTGCCTCATGCTGTTTCACCACCTTGTATTGCTTCAGTAACTTCCACATATCTGTATCCTTTAAATATGGCACCTGAATTTCTTCTGTACGATCTGTCTTAAATAATGCTCTTCCTGGAAGGGAAGGCAGATCCTCAAGACCTGGTTCATCCAAAGCAACTTGTGAAGCAACCGCTGTTGGTAATCGAAAACCTAGCTTTGCATCAGCATTTTGTTTGATTTGCCTTGGCAATGTATCAGAGGTTGGATATTGCGTACAAAATATGAGCCGGAATCCTAAACCACCCCCGATTCTTGCGATTTCAGATAACATCTCCTGGCACATAAATAATAAATCCCGTTGTTTTTTAGGTAAACCTTGTGTTGGACAAAGATTTGCTCCTTCATCCACTACGATGAAACATCGCTCTTTTATGGATGTATCTATGATATTAGTAAAGTAGGACTTCTTCATTACTTCAATTTGTTTAACCATTTTCTCACGTACTTTAGCCAACATTTCTAACGCCTGTTCTGGATTTTCAGCTACTTCTACAACTTGGGATAGATCTTTGTAAGGACTAAATTCTAGCCCTTCTTTCAGATCGATAATAAAAAAATTCACGTGTTGAGATTGTTGTAAAATTAAACTAGTCATCACATTTTTTAAGAATACTGTTTTTCCAAAACGAGTCATTCCACTTACACACATATGAGGAGTCTTCTCAAAATCATGATATACATATTTATCTAACGCTTTCCCCACCATAACGCTCCATGTATGCTCTTTTAATAGATCCTTAGACCAATTCCACATTTCAGGTATTT
>NZ_PCOH01000092.1:0-5380 GCF_002976445.1 Bacillus sp. MYb56 | reverse complement strand
AATCAAAGCCGTTTCAAAAATTTCAACAGAATGTATCTATTCAGTATTCTATGAGGAAAGTGGAACGTGCTTTTAAAAGTGAATATGAAAGCTGGAAGAACCAAAAGTATTATGAGCGTATGCAAAGGGAAAATGCATATGAAAATGAAAGGGGTTAGATCATGGGTAATGAAAAAATTCGAATGAAGTTATCGTTGAATGAAGATGTGCATCAATACATTCAAGACTATATGGATGAAAATAATATTACACATCCAGGGGATGCTATATCGAAAATTTGTATGGAACATCAAGCATCAAAAAATACAGAATGGTCATTGAATTATATTTCAGAAGTTGTTTCTAAAAATCTTCATGACATATTAAAAAATGAGCTAACAAAAATTCGTCTCGGTGCAAATAGTGCGGATCGAAATACACAAGTTTTAATTGAGTTATTAAATGGTTATTTCTTTTTAGAAGGCGTAGACAGCATTATTACGACTGATAAACAGGAGATGGAAAGTGTGAAGATGGCAAAGAAAACTGTGGAAGAACGAATTAGCCATTTAAGACAAAAACGTTTAGATCATGAGGCATCAAAGAACAATGTAACATAATCTACATTGTTCTTTTTTATAAAAAAATAGGAGGTTATTAGGATGTTGTTATTTCATGAAGATATTGCATTAGGAGTTATTAAAGAAATTGGAGAAGGTGAACTCGTTTTACTTGTAAAAGAGGAAGAACTAACAATCAAAATTACACGAGAACAAGAGGAAGAACTTGCAGTTCATGTTATGAATCAAGAGAATATGTTAGTTCCGGTTAACCTAAAAACACATGCGCTTTTCTTTGATACAACTGAAAGATGGAATGAAGAAGACATGGAGGAATTGCAAAGAGCGAGTGAAAGAGTAGGAGAAGATCATGAGTAAGAATTATAAGAAAAAGTATCAAACGAAATCACTAGAAGAAAAGAAAGAAGCGGTGCAAGCTTTAACAAAAAAGATGGAAAAAAGTATAGAAGGCTATTTTCGTACACCGGAAGATTTGAAAGATTATTTATCGTTTATGGCAAAGTTTTATCACTATTCACCATCTAATATTTCATTAATACAGAGTCAATTTGAAGGAGCCAAGGCAGTTGGTTCCTTTTCTTTTTGGAAAGAAAAAGGGTTTGCGGTTAAGAAGGGTGAGAAAGGAATCCAGATCCTTGTTCCAAACAGAACTATAGCAAAATTTAAAGACAAAGAAGGCACTTGGAAAACAGTAACTAAAGCAAATGAGGAAGAGAAAAAACAAATTGAATCTAAAAGCGTAGAAGTGAAACCAGGTCGCTTATATTTTGCTGTCGGTCATGTGTTTGATGTTTCTCAAACGAACGCAAAAGCGGAAGATCTCCCACGTATTTTTCCGAATCGTTGGCTAGAAGGAAGTGTAACAGATTACCAGAGTTTGTATAAAGGAATGGAAGCCATTGCGGAAAAAAATGGTGTAAAAATTATTGAGCCGAAGCAAGAACTTGGGGTCGCAAAGGGGGTTAGTTACACCTTAACAAAAGAGGTTGCTTTGAATCCTAGAAACAGTGAATTGCAAAATGTAAAAACACTTCTTCACGAATTGGCGCATGCCAAACTTCATACAGCAGAGACACATATGAATTACACAGCACCAGAAAAAGAGTTTCAAGCAGAAATGACAGCTTATGCCGTTTCTTCTTATTTTGGGATTGATACAAGCGAATATTCGTTAGGATACTTAGCGAGCTGGACACAAGGAAAAGAAATGAAAGATAAAACCAAGTTGTTGAAGGAAGTACATGAAACTTCGATTGAATTTATTGAAACAATTGAAAATACGTTAGAAAAGGAAAAAGAAAAAACAAATGAAAAGGGAGTAGATAATATGTCAAAACAAGTTTCTGATAATGGAAAAGAGCATGTAGTGACAGTTGAAATATTAGATAAGGATATAAAAGACGGTGAATTTGCAAAATTACACATGGTGGATGCAGAAACCAAAGAGGTATATCATATGGCAATTTATGATCCGGGTGTATTAGACCGTGATGAATTTTATAATGGCGAAAGGGACGTTTCTAATATTGAACATATTTTTAAAGCGGATGTTTATGAGAAAGTAAAAGATACTCTTCTCGATGGAAACGAAAGTCAATCATTTACTGTCCGTGAAGAAGATATGCTTATTAGTTTAAGTGAATTAGAGCAAGATGATCGATACGCTATTTTATTTAATAAAGAAAAATATGAAGCGGCTAAAATAAAAGGAAATGAAAAACAGAATGAAAATGAAAAAAATATTTTACTAGTGGAATACATGAGTTTAAGTAATACGACACAAGAGCTTGTTTCCGTTACAGAGTTAAGGGAACAAGCAGATAGAAATCGAGCGTTTGAGCCTGTAGAAGGTGGAGAAAAATTGAGTGATAAAGAATTTATAGATGCATTTAACGAGGTGAATCAAGAAAAGTATGCAGCACTAAATCAGGATGAAATTAATCGACCAACTATGCTAGTTCAATGGAGCGACAACGAAAATATTAAGAACAATCAACTGATCCCATTTGGAGAAGCTAATGAAAAAATGGCTGAAGTCATTTCAAGTATTGAAAAAGCAAGAGAAGAAGCTAGAGAAAGAGGTGAAACCATCCCTTACAATCAAGCTCGTTATCATATCGCCATTCCAAAAGAAGTAGATAGGGATTTTGGGAGAATGGAGCTTGTGAGTATGGATCGTTTGGATATGGGAGATGGGGACTACAAGACACCGTATGAACAAGTATTAAACGAGAAAAGGTATCTATCGGATGAAGTGAAGCAAGCGTTACGGGATGAGATAGTGAATCATAGAAATGACAAAGAAATACCGATGGAAAAAGCACAGGGAAATACATTAGAAAAATCGAAAGAGACACCCAACCACTTAGTTACAATTGAAGTATTAGCAAACGGTATGCAAGATGAAGAACTTGCAAGAATACACATGATGGATGGGGTTACGAAAGATATTAATTATTTATCAGTATGGAACCAAGATAAAACAGATCGGGACGATTTATATGTTTCCCTAATGGAAAAGAACGGGAACCGAGAAAATGTTTATTTAGATAACATTTTGAAACCAGATTTATATGAAAAGGTTCAAAGTTCTATCTTTGATGGAAGAGGAAATTTGTCATTTGTTGTTTATGAAAAAGATGCAAATATGAGTCTAGATGAAATCGTAAAAGATGAACGATATGGACTCTTAGTTGATAAAGCGGAGGCACAAAAAGATTACTCATTTAATGAAAAAGAAGTGGAATTATATAAAGAAATGAAGACGGAGGGATATGCACCTATTGCTTCTCTAGATCAACAAATTCAGCCTTTAAAAGAAAAGGAGCCAACTACGTTAGATAAGGATTTAAGCCGAAAATTCGAAGCATACAGACGTTCACAATATGAAGAAACACCAGATAATATTGATAGTATTGTCACTCGTGTAAAAGCTGAAGAACGGTATTATACAACGAAATATGTTTCGATTGATAATGAGCTGGTAAGCCAGGAACACGTTGTGAAATTAGAAAACCAAGTGGATGAGAAGCTTGGGAAAGAAGGAATAACGTTGAATCAGTCTACAACTTCAAAGGAAATGGAGTTTGATAAAAAATTTCAGCCATTGAACGGAAAACAAACGAATAGTAAAGAAAAAGAAAAGGAGCCAGAGCCTGGTAATGTAGAGCAGTCGAAGGCTACAAAGAAATCAAGTAGAAAAAAAGAAACAATGGAAATGGAACGATGAAAAATTGTATAGCAGGAACACCAGATTAAATCATTTTTTGTTACTCAATTGAGAAAACGGAAAGTGATTTTTTTATGTCTAGAAATGAAAGAGGGTACATGTAAAAGCCCTCTTTCTTGTTTTTAGAACGAAAGGAGTGAAAGAGAATGGGAAACATTGTGGAAATCGTAGACATTGATTACAAGGGCGTTTGGGCAGAAAAAGGAGATCCCAAAGAGCTTATTTTCATTTCGTTATCTAACGAAGAAATTCAAGCCGTACGTGAAATGCTGTCGGAACAAAAACCATTATATGTGTTCTTACAGAAGGAACTAGAATGGAAGGTTATGTCATGAATGTATGGCTGTTTGCAGGCTGTATGTTCCTTGTAGCGGTCTTTTTAAACATGTTGTTATTATTCGGTCACAGAGTAATGAAAAAGCGGAGAAATAAGAAATGGAAGCGTGAAACTGAAATTACAGATTAATAGGAGGTATTACTTATGGGGAAAACATTGTTTATTGCTGAAAAGCCGAAGGTAGCTGTTGAATTATTAAAATCACCTAGATTTAGAAACTCACAAAAGCATCCAGGTAGTAAACCGTATTATGGCTACTATGAAAATGAAAATTACATTATTAGTTGGTGCCGTGGGCATTTATTAGAGTTAAAACATCCAGAAGAGATGGATGAAAGATACAAAGAATTTAAATTTGATCACTTACCCATTATTTTAGAGCCGGAATATAAAGAGAAATCGGATAGTCTCGAACAAATTCAAATATTAGTTAAGTTGTTAAATCGTCCCGATGTGGATCATGTGGTCAACTCCTGTGATGCAGATAGAGAGGGTGAGCTTATCTATCGTGAATTATATGAATATGCAGGTGTGAACAAGCGAGAATCACGCCTATTTATCTCTTCTTATGAAGCCGCAGAACTAGAGGGAGCCTTGAACCGATTAGAACCAGGAGCAGATTATGAAGGGCTTGCACAATCCGCTAAAGCAAGGCAGTATCTGGACTATATTCTAGGAATTAATGTTACAAGGGGCTGTACATCAAAACTAGCCAGAAACCAATTCTTATTGGCTTCTGGTCGTGTTCAAATGTGTATCTTGAATGAAATCCGTCAAAGGGAAATTGCTATCCAAAACTATAAAGAACAAACCTATTACAATTTAAAGCTACTAACCGAAAATGGTTTATCACCAGTAATGAAAACCGAAGAGCAACTGATAGATCCATCGCCACTACAAAAGCTTGGAGATAGCTTGAAAGAAACGAATGTAATCGTAACGGAATTTAAAGAAAGTACGAGAAAAAAGAAACCAAAATTATTATATAACTTAACGGATATCTACAAAGATGCTCACGCTAAGATGAAGATAAATGCAGAAACAGCAAAAAAACATATTCAGAGTTTGTATGAAGAAGGCTTTATTACCTATCCTCGTTCTTCATCCAGGCATTTACCTACAGAGCAAGTGGAACGAGTGAAGGAAATAATGACAGCATTAGAAAAGAGCGCCTATGCGAATCTCGTACAACAAGTAAGCCCATCTTCTATTACAAAAAAACACACTACATTTAATGATGAATTAGTCAGTAGT
>NZ_PCOH01000091.1:0-5406 GCF_002976445.1 Bacillus sp. MYb56 | reverse complement strand
TTAGGATCGCTTGTGCTTTATTTGGATAGATACGAAATTTATATGCTTTATTGATTATCATTCCATTCACATCCATTTCTATATGCGCCTATTATAAAAAGAACGTTTGTTCTAATTATATACGAATATACGTTCTTTTATAAAGCGTTTTTTATAAAAAAATAAAAAATTAGACTTAATTAGTTGGCTTTTTCTTAAAAGAGGATATAAGATACCATCGTAGTAATTTCGAATACCCGCAGTGACATTAACCAGTGTTTTTGTTTAAGTTTAAACTTTGGCTTGTTTACCTCTGCATGAAATTTGATTTTCTTCCCATTAGTATTGAATTTAATATGTATTAAAAAATCCTCTCTGTTTTTCCCTTTTATTTATAACAGAGAAACAAGTGTTGAAAAAATTAAAAAGGATGATAATTTTCTCAAAAAAAAGAATCAGCCCGATTTATCTAGCTGATTCTTACATCCAAAAATCTTCAAAGTCTACACGGTATCCTTTTCTTTTCAAAGCTCTAATTATCTTTTGGCCATTACCTAATGATGGCCTATTCTCATTGGATCGTGTAATGCGGCTAATTGTATTCTGGTTTACTCCGCTCCATTCTTTTAATTCTGTTTGAGTAATTTCATTCCTCTTAAGAAATTTTCCAAACTTTGATAAAGGTTTTCCTAATCCGAACACCTTTTACACTCCCATTCTTTTATACTTGTGTAATTCTATCTTTGCCAAGGCGCATTTTTTTTAAACAAAAGTGTTAATAATGTACAAGCCGTCCACAATATGATGTATTAAGGTCGCTATCAAAGTATCTAGCAAACTTATTATCAAAGTAGATACCAAATCAACTAGCCTTTGTACTAGTAAAGTACCTACCACGTTAACTATCAAAGTAATGCTATCAAGGTAATAAGTGTATAAACCCTATATTTCATCTAGTTTGTTCGTTCTGTTTATAAAGGGGGTATATAAATGCGTTCTAGGAAAGAGACCATTCCTTTTCGCGAGTTTATGGATCGGTCATACAAAGATAAAGAAAAGAAAATTCGTAAATACAATTCATTAAGTCCTTTCGCATTCCTTCATATGTCGGATCAGGTATTACATACTTACATTGCATTAGGAGTTATGGGAACGATTTTAATCGGAGCAGTCATGTTAGAAAAATATTTGGTGCGACATGACTATATATTAGCAGCTAAATTTGTAAGTGAAGTTATGTATCACGGCACGCGAATTGGTGGAGTTTGCTTAATTGGATATGTATTTGTTCGTATCGTAATCATGTTTTAAGAATGGAAGGGAGTAATGGGGATTATAAAGGAGTGGCTTTGTACGCAAAGGTTAAGGAATCAGCTTATGGAGGTGTTCGGAAAAGCAGGTTTATATACGGAACATCAAACGCGTGGGGGGAAAGTACCTATTTATCCAAAGATACATGATGTTTCCTCTTCGAAAGAAAGCGTGAGATATATATTTACCATCCCAAACGGATTAGATCCACAGAAGATTGAAAAGAAGTGGTTCTGTTTTCAGCAAATATTAGGGCGGAATATTACGATTGAAGGGGATGTGAAAAAATTTGTACTACATGTATTCCGTTCAGATGCTGGACTAAAACCTTACAAGTACTGTTATAAAGAATGGCAGCCCTTATTAAAAGGGTACCGTCTTCCTGTTGTGGTTGGCCGGGATCAATTTGGAAAAACGATTACATACGATATGGTTGATTCCAATACACCACACTTGTTAATAGCGGGGGAAACGGGAAGCGGGAAAAGTAGTATGGTACGTGTTGTACTATCTACACTCATTCAATATATGTCTCCTGATACGTTGCATTTGTATCTTGGAGACTTAAAAAACTCTGAATTTCATTTCTTGCGAAGAGTGAAGCATGTAAAGGAAGTTTGTATGGAAGAAATCGAAATGAAAATAATGCTTCAAAAGGTGTGGAAGGAAATTAGAGACCGAAGAAAACTTATGGAAGAATATGAGGTTGACCATATTGATGCATACAACAAATTAAATCCAGATTATCAAAAACCATATATTCTACTTGCTATTGATGAAGTGGCCATGCTAAAAGATGAAAAAGAGTGTATGACTACAATTGAAAAAATTTCAGCAGTCGGCCGATCCCTTGGGGTGTTTCTTATGCTTAGTATGCAGCGGCCAGATGCGAAAGTGTTGGATGGTAAGTTGAAGCTCAATATGACCGTAAGAATCGGGTTTAAATGTGATAGTGCAATTAATAGCAATATCATGGGTACTCCTGGCTCAGAGCATCTGGAGCAATCAGGCCAAATGATCTTAAAACGAAATGGGTTAAAGAAAGTGCAAGCTCCTTATTTGGAATTAAGTAAAGCGAAACAAATAGTTAAACCATATCGCACGTCTAAAGAGGAGAAAATACTTCAGAATTCACCGCAAGAAGAAATGCCGTTATTTGGGGTGTTAGATGATGAAGAATAGAGATAAAGGAATTTTGAATGATTTGAAGCGATTTAGATGCATGTCCCGTGACGATATTATTGACTTGCATTTTCAAGGCTTAAAGAATGCGGTAACTTGCTGTAATACGGTTATGAAACGATTAAGAAGAGACGGTCATGTTGATGCTAACGTATTGCAGCACCCATACATTTATTTTCCGCAGCCAAGTTCTATTAGAACAAAAAGTCAAAAAATTCCTCATTTCCTTGGGATTGTGGATGTATACAAACAACTTGTCTATTATGAAAATCCTAAACTATTCAAAGTTGAGCCGAAGTACGGTAAGGAATATATGGAACCAGATGCTTTTACCATATGGCGTAGATCACCATTCTTTATTGAAGTTCAAAAGTCAGTTTACAGTAAAAAGATTATGCAAGATAAAATAAATAGATATGAGTTATACTTTCATAGCCAAGAATGGCATAATGAATCCTGGCAACCTAAAGGTTCTAAATTCTTTCCTTCAATCCTCATAATTACAGATAAAAAATACGAGATTCATTCTCCTCATTTACGTATATTTCAAGCTATTTCCATAGATGATTTTATGAACCAAATTGTTTTAGCTTAAAAGAAGGAGAAGAAGGATTGATTTACTATTGGAGTCATGAATACGAATTTGGTGAAAATCCAGAAGAATATGTTTTTTATTTAACTAACTCCATTTATAGACTCAATGGTAGAAGATGAGCAATTTTATATCTTTATTATGTGGGGTATCGTTATATCGTCATTTAGCCAAGGAAAATGAGATATCCCAAAAATGAAAAAGCTAACTTCTTATTCAAACAAGATAAGGAGTTAGCTTTTTTAGATACTATGGATAAGTGGTGTTATGTTAATTTATGAAGGGAATGTCGAATTTGTCGGAATTTTGTATTTTTTTGTTGATTTATATTATTTTTAATGTTAAACTTATAATAACAAAGAAAGAGTAAACAAAAAATCCTTAGTGAATAAATTTTCAGAATTTTTAGTTTTATCTATCGGTTTACTCCATGTGATTTACACGTTTGTGTATTGCTTTTCCACTCTTTCTTTGTTCTACCCTATAAAAGAAAACAACTTGGATAAAAACAGGTTGTTTTCTTTTGTTTTGTGTTTTGAGGATATCAGAGCATTCGGCCGGAGATGTATATCAGGGGGTAAAACCTGCAGAACGGAAATGCCCAGCATGTAAAAAATCATTTAGTCGTTAGAGATTCAAATAGAACAGGGAATAAGTTTTTGGGCTGTTCTCAATGTCCTACATGTACACATACAGAGCCAAGCAATACGTGAGCTGTGATGAAAATCCAGCACTTTTTCCTTTTTTGTAAAAATGCGTTAAAAAAATGAGGTTTGATTTGAAAATGGCTTTCCAAATCGGTTTATTTTGCGTTCTGATGAAGAAGTTAATGCAATTGGTCTAAATCGTTATAAAAACGCATGTGAAGGTATATACAGGCTTTACATGTGTGTTTAGGGTTTATAGGAAAAATAAAAAGGGTAGTCATTATTTACGACTTAACCCTTTCTCTACGAGCTGACGAATTGCTTCATTTTGATTCGCAGCTTATTTTCACGCCAATAATTTCCTGTTTGTTCCACTTGTTCTTTTGTAAATGTAACCAAATTTTCATGTATGGGGAAAGCTTGTTATAATAGTGGAGAATAACTTGGGTACAATTGATAATGAAATGGGGAAAGATGCTAGATGAAAGCAACCGGAGTGACTAGAAAAGTAGATGATTTAGGGCGTGTGGTAATTCCAAAGGAACTTAGAAATACGCTAGGTATTAAAGAAAAATCACCATTAGAGATCTTTGTAGAAGGTGAAGACATTGTTTTACAGAAGTATCAGCCTGGTGGTGTTTGTGCATTAACAGGAGAAGTATCAAATCGGAACATATCATTAGCAAATGGTAAGATAGCATTAAGTCCAGAAGGTGCAGAATTATTAATAAAAGAAATAGAACAATACCTTGTAAAATAAGAGGCTCTTTTCAAGGGGCTTTTTTAGGATTAATATAGTAATTTCGTGTATCGTAATATTTATAAAAATATTTACCAAAAATAGAATCAATTCTATTCCTTTTTGTCGGAATTTAGTTAGTGTATATTTTCGTATCGGTTTTAGAAAAACAAAAGCTAGAAGAATTTATCGAATTCCCTGAACGGAAATTGCATGAGAAACATATGTGAAAAGGAAAAAATAATAAAAAGGCTAGTTAGTCCATTGTAAGGGCTAACTGGCCTTTTTATTTACTAAAGTGAACCTTGATAAATGAAATAAATCTCGGCTGCCCCCCACTAATCACTCTCACCTGAATACACTTTTAAGTGTTCCATTGCTATGGATATGGCATGTTTTTCTGTATCAATTAACGATAACCCCTGCTTAATAGGAGCCCAATACTCATATCCGTAATCCTCAAACCACGCAAAAACTTCTGTAGTGTAAAAACCATCATTCTGTTTGGATTAACTGCTTAGCAGGTGATTCCGTTAGGACTTCTTGATTCTTTTTATTTATCATTTTTTTGCACCGGAACGGGTAGTTCACTAGAAGAGCTTATTTGCATCTATACCTTGATTTTATGTACAATAAAGATATAGATATTATCTGGAACAGAAAGAGGGAAACGATGTCTAATCCATTAGTAAATTTACGTATTGATTTTGCATTTAAACAGTTATTTGGAACAAATGGGAATGAGGACATCTTAATCGCTTTTTTAAATGCTATGTTAAAAAATTCTTTAGAAGCACCTATTGTTTCCCTACAGTTAGAAGATCCACATTTACATCGAGAACATGAAGAAGATAAATTATCGATTTTAGATATTTCGGCTACATTAGATATAGGAACAAAGGTAAATGTAGAAATACAGGCGCGACAAGAAGTCGCTTCATAATAGTGCGTATCCA
>NZ_PCOH01000090.1:0-5988 GCF_002976445.1 Bacillus sp. MYb56 | reverse complement strand
AAAACCCCGAATCATGGGGCTTTTTTTAAGTGTCCATGATTCGGGGTACAGTTCACATATATGATATGGGATTCTTTTTTTTATTTTATTTGTTTTGTTTATCTGATGTGTATATTTACAGCATGTAATCATTTTAACTAAATTTAGGTGATTCCTCTCTCTCTTCAATTTGTATGTAGGTGCATGGCACCAACAAATAGGTGGGAGATGAATTACTATTTTTTCATAATAAAACATACGTTTTATCGAACTATATAAACTAACGAGATAGCCTAATCCATGATTAGTTCTTGTACTTGTATAGAAATAAACACGCAAGATAGGTGAATTTAGGAAGCGATCACTTCTAAACAAGCTGGAAGTGGAGATAGTTTACGAAATTCATTTAGTCCTTATATGTGTTTTGTAAATAACGATCATATAAATCTTTTTCTAAAATACTTTGTTTATCTTGTAGTTCCTTAAATTGTTCAATGAATTCATTATCTTCTTTTGTGCTTCGACACAAAGTATAATAAGCATCATCGAGAATTTTAGATTCTTGATGAGCATCATAGTAGTCCATGTAGGTCTTAAATTCTGGTGGTAGATAAAGATAAGGGACGTTAGAAAAAGAACCTTTGATTCCTACTGAAGTAGAAAATAGGAGTAAGTCTTTATTTTGTATATATTCCATCTCTTGATCTTTAGAATATTGGTAAGAAAGGTTTGCTATAATCTTTGTATCATAATCAGTTTTCACCTCAATTATGTTTACAAAATCATTAATCCTTAAAGTACCACCTTTGAATGCAAACTTTTTGGCTTCTTTAACGTGTGAATTATTATAAGATAATTCTTTTACAGATTGGATTTCAAATGTAGTATGACCATGTGCTTTATCATTTTTATTAAGATATGTACTACAAATAAGAACAAAGTCGTTTTGAAATTTTATTGTTTCAGAATTATAGGGTAAGCATCTAATTTCTATTATTGAATACTCACACATACCGTTAACATTATTGGGAAAAGTCATTATTATTATAATTCTCCTTTATATTTATTTCAGGTGAAGAGTAGTTATTCTTCACTACCTTTATTTTAAATAAATTATAGATTAATAGTAACCCTCAATTCCAGAAATTTATGAGGACTTATAAAAAAGCAGTCTAACTCCTAATACTCCAGTTAAAGGGTTCTGGTGCAAAAATAAAACAAAAGAGAATAAAGCATATATATTCCTAACGAAATCGTATCTTATGTTGCAAGTACAAACGGGAACGTGACGGTATCTTATATGAATCAAAGGGAAATCCTTCATGGGAGGTACATTTACATGGTCCATAGCGGGCTGATAAAATGCCCCTTACTCAACCATATTACAATTACCTCCCAAACTTATACTTCTGTATGACTAAGTCTTTATCCTCATATCTAGGGTCTAACTTAACTTCACCTTTGTACTCAATGATTCGTACCTTGTCAGTCGGATATACCTTATCGTAAAGTTCCTGATTCACCCATATCTTTTTCATTGTGTTATTGTCAAACAACTCTAAAGTAGGGTGTTTCAGTATGATATACTCTTCTTCAATGTGTTTCCCAAGAACCATAACCTCTTTTACTTTGCCGTTTTTAACTAATTCATCGTTTTGATACCCCTCTATAACTGACAAGACCAAACAGAATAAGACGAAAATACCTACATACATCCAAGCCTTCTTCCTTCTCTTTTTCTTGTATGCTTCAAGTTTCATGATATACTCTTCAAGTTCATACTCTGTATACTCTTTCACAGATGAATCTAAGTAGTAGGTTTTTCCAAACTTTGTACTCTTAAATACAACATAGTCGTCTACATACTCTGGGTCTTTCTCTAAGTTTATGAATTTCTTTTCACTCATAACATACCCCTTTATTTGTTTCCTATTATAACTACCCCAACTAAGATGAAAACAATAACACTTACAACCACAAGAGTTGCCTTTTTACTTAACTTTCCCCTAGAACCTTCTAATACTGCCCATATAATAAGTGGGAAAAGAAGAATACCAAGGAGAATGTCAACAAACTTGTTACTCTGCTCCTCTTTCGGTTTCTCTTCTTTTCCTATGCGCTCTACCCTATTTGGTACTTTTTCTGCGTGTATTGGATTCTTCTTTTTCTTACGTCTATGATTCACTATTCATACCCCTTACTTTGAACCGTAACTTTCAAATAGCATAGTCTTTCCTTTGTACTCAACAACCTCAATGCGAGAACCAATGTCTAAACGTTTGTATATTTTCTTACTTACGCTACCTGTATGCGTTTCACCATCTACTTTGTACTTGATTTCATAAACCTTAAACCCTCTAGGTGTGTACTCTTTCATGTCTACGACTTCCGCTATACTTGACTTACCATGTTGTCTGACTTGTATCTCGTTGTACGTTCCTACCCCTATGAGTAGGAACGTACACACTAGAAACACTACAATACAAACAATTCTAAACCGTTTCTTTTTCAATATAATCCCCCTTACTTTACATCGTAACTATCATACATGATTGTCTTTCCTTTGTATTCTAGTACTTCTATTTTAGAGCCTTTGTCTAACTTCTTGTATAACTCTTTATCTATATTACCTAAGTAAGTCTTATCTTTTATATAATATTCACGACTTATTTTATTTCATTTATCAATCCATATATATAATCTATATTTTATTTGTTTATCGAGTCTTAATATATCTATGAAAAAAGCACTTGTTGCCATAAATGACAGTCAAGTGCTTTAAGTTCCTATATTTTTAAATAGCATAAATTTGTAAGTTTTCAAGTTATTGCGTGACACCTTTTATATGCCATGACAACTACTACATTAAAACTTACGAGTTTGTACGAGTTCTTTAGTTTAATATACACTCCATGTGTTTATATTCATCGGCCAGTAAAATGTCATCTCGCCTAAGCTCGTACTTCTTTTTCTATTCTAGAATTGCACACAGTACTCTATGATGGTACAACCATCATGAGCTTTTTACTCTTATATAATCAGCTAATGTAATCAATCCTTTATAAATATCACTATTCTGCTGAAGGATTATAATCAACCTCAATATTTTTTAATCCTTCTATTACCTTATTTATTCGTCTCGATAAGTCTTTTATTTCTTCTAATGTTAATTCATCTCCTGCTTCTTGTGGATTAAACATGCTTAATCTCTTTGTTATACCTTCAATGCGCCCAACAAAAACTTTCTCATGGCCGATTGCAATTTCTCCAATAGCAGTATCAACAATAACATCTTCTATCTTACCTAAGTTATCAAATTCATCCGCTAGTTTTGCTATAGCATACCTATATCCCCTGTCTTCATCTAACAACTCTTCATATGTCTCCTGAATCGCATCAAATAATTCATTATACTCCCAGTCTTTCATTAGTTTTCCCCTCCAAAAAAATTAAGTTTAATGAATAATTCTATTACCATTGTTGTGTATGACTTCTAATTCAATATTTTTATATTTAGCAGCAAACTCTGCTATGACTTTACTGCAACTGTCGCAAGTATCCAATTCTGTAAATAACTTTATTTTCCCAGTAGCTTGTGTATTCTCTCCAAGCCTAGAAGCAATATCATTTAGTATTTTATACTCCGTATCTGTATTCCTTAAATAACTCTCCCCCTCTTTACCAACTGCTTCTGTAGCTTTAAACATTGGATTTTCAGGTTGTAAAGAAATATCAGGCACCTTATGCTCAAGATTTCCTTTGAGTTCATTTATGCTACTTTGAGCATAAAATTCAGATTTGCTTATCCCACTGACATCCACTTCTGCAACAGCAAAATCACCAGATTTCTTATACCTACTTGTTAAATTCCCTCTTAGTTCTTTACTCTATCAATAGGTTCTAGCAAGGTTATCCAGCACGGGAATTTTGTCCGTGAGTGCGGGATTATTTAAGAAATCACTAAGATAAGGAGCCGTAGTTGTGATAGAGCCTACAATCCCATATTCGGTGAGTTTCTTCACCCCTTGCCAAGTCGCATCGAGATCGTCCAGTTTCCATTGTTCTGTTTCTACGCCATGTATCGAGTTATAGCCCCACTCAATAAGCTCTGCACCTAGGTAAACTAATTTTATTACACCTATCGCAGCCCCACTAATAGCGGAACCTGCCTTACCTATAAAACCTTCTAACACCAAGGCTTCATCAGAAAGTCTTTTCAGGGCAGGATAGTTCGTGCCTAACATCCCTAACCATCTTGTTCCTTTTTCTAATCCATCCCATTTCTTACCGAAACTAGCAGAAACGTCTTGAAGCCACGCCTCCGCTGGATGATGGTTCGCCCATTCCTCTCGCTTTTTCTTCATTTCTCTTTCAGCTTGCAGTTGCGCTTCTTTTTCCGCTTTCAAAGTAACTCTAAAATCAACTTTTATTGTATATTTTGGAGTTACTTTACGTTTACTTTTAAATCTTTATTTATGTATAGAAATTAGACTAAAATTTATATCATATTTTCTTTGATTCTTTTTAATACATTCATAAAATTGTTAAATCATAAAAAAACCTTGAAAGGCTTTTAGCCAATCAAGAAAAGGAGTAAATTAATCCTTTATATTATATTTCTCCTTTGTTTTTATTATGAGATTTCCTATGTCTTCAGCTTGTTCGGGATGATGTCCAATATAAAATTCGCATGTTTAGAGATTTTACTTGCCTTATTTGGATATCTTATCATCCTATTTACTAGGAAGCTGCGACAGACGCTCCTTATAATTTTTAGACACTAAAATATTTAGAAGGCCTATCATATTATTCGTCTCTTGTCTCGCCTCCTCATATGCTTGGGAAAAAGCTATTTTATTCTCTTTAGGGTTTTCTATGTTTGCTAACTTACTCCAACTTTTTTTCAGTTTATCATTCTTTTGAAATAGCCCTTGATCTACTCCGCCTTGGGCGACAGGAGCCATATAATCAAATTCTCCACCTTTTCGGAGGTATGTAAGTGCCTCTGTAATCTCAGCAGTATTTGAGAAATCTTCCTTTCTTACAGGAGCTTCTAGCACACGAAATGCAGAAACTGATGCATATGCTACTTTTACAAGTGCCCTTTCTAAATTTGTTATTTCATCCCATGATTTATATTGAAAAGAAGGATCTTGTTGTACTGTTATAAATGCATATCCTTCTTTCACCCAATCTGGCGATAAATTTTCAAGTGGTTCTTCTGTGCGAATATTAACAACCGAATCACCATAATTAGATATATCGGTAGTTCGATTATTTTCACTTGTAACACGGCGAATCGGATGATCCGTGTAAAGTATATAACCGCGTTTATCAATATGTTGCTGAAGTTCTTCTACTGTTGTTTGTATACCAATTTGTCCTTCTTCCTTCTTTTGTTCATCTTGCTTTTCTTTTTCTGTAGTGACTTCCTCTGTTTTATCTGATGTTATATGTTCCTTTTGAGGCTCTTCTTTCTTCTCTACTGGCTTTACTACTTCTTTTTCCTTACAAGCAGATAATGTAAATAATGAAGCTACTAGCAATATGCTTACTATTGTTTTTTTATAATTCATATATATACCCCCTTCTATTATTATACATAACTAACAAAAAAGAGGGTAATATTCTTTTAGAAATTGGATTTATCATTATAGGAGATTAGGAGATAATTTTGAACTAAAAAAATATTACTCCCCTTTAAATTCATCCCAAAGCATTGTCTCCTATCCACCCTGTTGATCTGAATAATCTTCCTGGTCCTAACCGAAATCATATAGTGAACCTATAGGAATAACTTTATCATCAATAAAATCATCTAAGCCAAAACACGAACTATCTAACACACCTATCACTTCCTTAATACAAGTGGTATGTTCAGATATTGTCTTAGACCCATTTGAACGAATCTTTTCAACATTGATTCGTAATTCTCCAAACTCCTCCTTGAACTACCCCCACTTTCACTTCGTTTAGAAGAGGGGGATTCCTAAGTAAAGAGTTCTATCG
>NZ_PCOH01000089.1:0-6209 GCF_002976445.1 Bacillus sp. MYb56 | reverse complement strand
ATGCAGAATCTTTGCTAATGATTATTTGAAGTATTCGCGAATTGATTAACATATCCTGCCCGTTAGTTTAATAAATGGCGAAAAGGAAACGATTTAATTATAACGGGGTTCAGCCGAGATATATACGTTATCTTAACTAAGGAAATTAAAATATGAATTTAAAAGAACCCTTACGTTGAATACATATACTCAACGTAAGGGCGAATTATTTTTGGTTTGAAATAAAGCTTGATTAAAAATAACTTAGGGATCTGTGTAGCCAGTTTCCTTAACGTACAGAAAATTGGCTTGTTGGTTCATTACTCGTTAAAAATGTTTGTAAAGCTTCTAGAGGTTAAATCAACTTGCATTTTATTTGCTAGAATACCATTTAGCTAACCACTCATTCCATTTATCTTTTTGAATAGTAATGGCAAATATAGTGTTTTTATCAGGCTTGTCAGTAAGACATACGGATGTATCATGAACAGATAAATATTGTCCGTGGTTATTTTTTAAAGAGAAGCTTTCAAATCCATAATTAACAAGTGTCCATACTTGTCCATAAGCGCGAAATCCTGTAACGCCCACCTCATCATTTGCTGATGTAAGATAGGTTGCATTTGCTTCTATGTACACCTTGTTAGATCCTTTTTCAATTGGAATAATTGTAAATATGCTCCTAGCTTCTGGGATCCAATTAGATGAAGCAGAAATATTCGTACTATCCTCCCATGTCCGCAAGACGTTATCCCTGTTTCTAATTTTCACAGAAATAGAAGAATATTCTTCATTTTTATGCTGTGTAACGACAGCGAGCTTATGTCTCTTTATCTCAGCAAGCTCATCAGAGGTATAACTAAAAATTCCAGATGCTTTTACTGGATTCGAAGTTATCGTTGCGAGTTTTCGCTTCTCTCCTGGTAGTGCATGAAAAAGTTTCTCTAGGTCAAAAGAAACACTACCTGGTTTTATATTTGGAAACTCCTGTCTAATATATTTTAAAGCTAAAGGCCCATTCATTTGACCACTATTGTCACTTTTTAAGTAATATGTTTGCCAATTCGTAAGCGCAATACCCGTATTACCTTCATCTAATTGTTTTTGTGTAATATACAAAATATCATGTTTAGATAGTACTGGTTCATCAGGATTTAAGTCCACTATGATACCAGCTTGCTTAATCAGAAGTTGTTGACCATGTTTTATCGTTTTATATTCAACTTTCCCATCTTTATAGAAAAGTTTAATTCTCTTAGAAAAGTTTTGGTTTTTATAATAATCAAACGCACTAATACCAAATTCTCCTTTGTTAAAAGTAGGAGCTTTGTAAGCACGGTTTTCATTGTTAGCTGTATAATCATTTTTAGCACTTTGTTCGGATAAAAAGATAACAAAAGGCTCTTTTAAAAACGAATCATAGGTATCACCAAATGTTGTAACAATCGTTGCGAACGTATCAACGTCTGCTTTCGCTTTATGTTTTGTAAATGGGTTCAAGCTGAATACAATCCCCATCGCTATTCCTACAGGGGGGATTTTTTTTATACATCTCTTTATCTTTTCCTTCATGGATGTGCTCCTTACTTTCTAATTTATACTGTTTCCAACATATTTAAATTAACATCGGTAAGTTTATTTTAATTTAAATAACTCTCAAAAGTCTTTCGTAAATGTTACAAAACCCTTTCATTGCTTCTCATACAAACACTTCAGGACTCTTGCAAGTAATTTCTTAAACTTGGAAATACCGATAGAAATAAAAGGATTGATACATAAGTAAACCCCCGATATATCTTATTAAATTAAAAATTGAGACCAAAAAAACAAGAAAGGTTGGCATTTTGCCAGCCTTTCTTGTTTACTACTTCATTCATTTTACAAATAAAAATTTTGTTTTGGGGATACTTAAAAATCTTCGCTTAATGAGCATGGGGCCAAGCTGAAAAAATATAGAATATCGAAAAAATCAAAATCTTATAATATATTAATGTAAGACTTTTGTAACATTTATGAAAGAAATTTGAAAGGTTTTTAAACTAAGATGAATTTATAAATATTGATTTTATATTTTAAATCAATATACGACAGTATTTATATGTTTGTTTTTTACAGTGTTACATGTAAGCAATCTAGGCTCAATCTTACTAAGAGAGGACAACAAAAATGAAGAAAAAATTTAAAACAATTGGAATTGGAAAGAAAGTAATTCCTACTGCAGCGGCATTAGGTATTCTTTTTTCTGTCGCTCCTATTGCAGAAAACAAAGCTAGCGCAGGGATAGGTACGGTAATAGATATAAGTATTACTGTATTAGGTGCTGTAGCAAACACTTATGAAGCACTTGGAATAAGCCCAGAGGAGAAAGACCGAAACCCAGGTACTCGCATTGATGTATATGCAGAAAACGAAACTTACCAGGCTCCTAGTTTTACATCTGGGGAATTTAATATTTCCATGTATCATACACAAGGTGATTCGAATTTTCTTAAACCAGTTAAAGTACGCTATCCAAATGGAAGAATCGAAATTCATCAACTAAGATCTGGGCAGCAGCTTAAAATTACTGAAGCAGGTGCAATTATAGATTTAAACCCTAATGGAGCAAATGTCTCAGAACACGATCTTCTTTACATTACACAAGCACAATTAGACGAAGGAAAGACCGGAGTTGTGATAAATCAAGGCCAACATGCATTTGTAGAAAAAGCATCTGGTAAAAACCCAAGATTTCTTCTTCCACTTTATAAAAAATATGCAGACAGCTGGACTCCAGATTGGGATGTGGTTGTTAAAAATTCGGATTCCCTATTTGATAAGATAGCAAATAAATTATCAGATAAGCAAAAACAATTGATAACATTGACTTCAAAGCCAGTATCTAAAGATGTCCTTGACAACTATGTTAAGAATGAACCTAAAGCTCAAGCAGATTTTTATGATCGATTATCTGATGTATTGGCGGAGCGTACTCACGTCCTAGAGACACCTATTGCACTACCATTTAATGCACTAAATCACGGTAACCCTTATCAAATTATCCCTTATAAAAAAGGAACGAATAAAGTAATCGTAAAAACAGGTTCGAAATACCTTTCAGGGAAAGAAGGAAGAGGACTTCAATATTCCGATTCGCTTGGCGATGATGAAGTGTTTGAACTTGTTCAGATAGGAAATTCTTACGATGGTAAATTTCAGTTCCGTTTGAATAACAAAAATGGGGTAAGTTTGGCTGGTAATCAAAATGTTCAACAATTTGGTACTGATTGGAGTTTCAAATCCGAAATTCGTTTCACTGGAAAAAGCAACAATGAAATTAACAATTGGTTAATAGAGTGGTATCCGGGTAAAGAAAATGAGAGACAGAAGTATGACAAAGTAGAGACTATAACTGATGAAAAGGACCCTACTAAATATCGTGCAAAAGATTCATCTGGAAACGTGATAAAGAACAGTTGGATAAATCGAGGTACTGGTTATTCCTTTGCAGATGCTGAAGGAGCCCTTTTGACAGGCTGGCAAGAAATTAAAGGGAAGACTTATTATTTTACACCGCCTTATGGCTACATGGTTTCGGGAGGTGGTACTGATTCATGGATCGACAATAAGCCCCACCATTTTAATGCTGACGGTGTTTTGCAACGCTCAGCATGGAGAGATGATCTTGAATATTCTGATGCCTCTGGAGCGTTTGTTAAAGACGGCTTGAAAGATATAGATGGTAAAATTTATTACTTCCAAAACTTCGAGCCAAATAAAAAAGAACTACGTCTTGAAGATCAAGATGCCATCCTTCACTTTTCCGACAAAGGTGTGCTTGAGAGAGTTTCTAATCTAAATGGAGAAGCTATAAACAGCAGGATTAATGTTCTGGTTGACAACAAAATATTAGCATTTAATAAAGACGGTTCGATTTTCAAAACAGGGATCAACAAAAGAGAGCACATGTTGGAATATTATAGTTTAGAAGATGGAGATTTCTATACCGGTTGGAAAATGATAGACGGTAAGAACTACTATTTCACAAATGGCCGCAATACTACGTTCAATAAGCATGAAGACATTGACGGAAAAAAATATTATTTCCATGAAGACGGATCAGTTAATAAAACAGGGTTCGAAAAAATAGATGGTAAGCTATACCACTTTGACAATAACGGCGTAGCACAAACGGGCTGGCAAAAAATCGATGGTAAAGACTATTACTTCGATGAATCTGGAGCAGCTAAGATAGGATGGTTCTCAGTTGGTGGTGGGTATCATTTCCCTTATTACGGACACTTTACGTATTATGCTAAACAGGATGGTTCAATTTATACAGATACCAAGGTTGAAATTGACGGAAAAACCTTTAAATTTGATAGTCATGGACACAAAGGTTATTAATCATCCCAAAAAAATCTATTTTTTATAAATATGAATCGCTAAATGAGATCCCCACGACCTCCAGATGCTTTCAGCATCTGGAGGATTTTTATTAACTTGATGGCTATGTGGTGGGCCCACATATAGCGGATTTGGATCATGAATTATTATCTAAACAAAAATTAGAACTGCTAAATAGTGACGAAGGATATGTATCAGGGGAGGATGCAAAACGTGAATTCGGACTACAAGTTGATTTACCATAAGTCCGCATTAAAGTTTATTGCAAAGTAAGAGAAAGAGATACAAAAGCAAATTGTCATGATGAGAAAGTAATATACATACAAGCGATTGGAAATCGTGGTGATATCTATAAATGATGACAACATACATTTTTTAAAGGAAGACCTTCTATGTTTGGAAAGTCTTCCTTTTTATGTGCATGAATAGTATCCGCTTTTATTAGGGGCTCAGCCGAGATACGTGTAAAAACAGGTCATAGACTTACTTTTATTTCCAACTACACTCTGATGATATATTTGTAACAACTGAATAAAGTAAGAAATCATATTCAGCACCTCGCGGTAATTCCTAATTTAAGTATTGAAATTTTTTATACTTAGATGCATCATATTTTTTGTGTTTTTTCTCTATCTGAAACAGAGAAAGCATCATCATTTCTGAAAAAACCCGAACTGCAGTGGGTTCTTTTTATACTTGAATTCGTTTTTGATGCACTGTATTATATTTTCGTGTCTTACTTACATAGATTATTGTCGGAAAGAATCTGCATTCGAGCAGGTTCTTTTTCTTTATGGGGTGCTTCAAATCGCCATCAGGCTAATGGTTACTGTAAATGGATCTGAAATCGATGGGAAGTACTATAACTTCAATGATGATGGTTCCTTGCAAAAATCAGCCTGGCAAGGTGATACTTATTCCGATGCTTCGGGAGTGGTTATTAAAGAAGGCTGGAAAGAAATAGATGGTAAAATTTATTATTTCCAAAATTACAATGTAAATAAAAAGGAAATACGTCTAGAAGATCAAAATATCATTCTTCATTTTTCTGACAAAGGCGTACTTGAGAGAGCTTCTAGGATAAATGGAGAAGCTATAGACAGCGATATTTATGCTTCGTTTGAAAACAAAAGATTAGTATTTAATAAAGACGGTTCGATTTGGAAAACAGGGATCAACAAAAAGGGGAAATCCCAGGCATATTATAGTTTAGAAGATGGAGATTTCTATACCGGTTGGAAAATGATAGGCGATAAAAGATACTATTTCATAAATGGCTACAATGATACGTTCAATGATTATCAAGAAATTGATGGAAAAAAATATTATTTCCATGAAGACGGATCAGTTAACAAAGCAGGATTTGAAAAAATCGATGGTAAGCTATACCATTTCGACAATAACGGCGTAGTACAAACGGGCTGGCAAACTATCGATAATAAATATTATTACTTCGATGAGAAAGGGGCAGCTAAAACAGGATGGTTCAACGTTGGTGGTGGATATAGACCTTGGCCTCTTGCATACGGATACCTTTGGTATTGTGCTAGAGAAGATGGTTCACTTTATTCAGACGGTTGGTTTAAAATCGACGGTAAAGATTATCACTTTGACCAGTGGGGACATAAAATGTAAAGTAATAACATAAAAATAACAAGGGAATGCTTGTATGCTGATATGTACTGCATTCCCTTGTTGTATGTATGCTATAATTAGCTCGAAACGACAAAAAAATATTGTACGTTAAGGGAAAATTTCACATACAAAAAAGACGATTCAAGTATAAATGAATAATAAGATTATAAAAAACGAAAATAAATTTTTAGAGATTATAGGAGTGTGTC
>NZ_PCOH01000088.1:0-6248 GCF_002976445.1 Bacillus sp. MYb56 | reverse complement strand
CCAAGATTCGTGGTTCTACTGTTAGAAAAAGGCGAATAAGAATATAGCATACATACAATAAGGGAATGCAGTATAGATCAGTCTACAAGCATTCCCTTGCTATAAAGATGTTAATAATATTTTAATGCTGTTGCTGCTATATATGTCATATTTATTAAGAATAAAAAGATTAATATATCTAGTGTTAAAAAAACATATAATATTATTTTCATTTTTTTAGATGTATCATTTTTAATCATATATATAATAAATAGCATTGTAATTGATTGGAATAGCATGGTGAAAAATAAAAATGTAATAGCAAACACCATATTCCCTGGTACAAATGGAGTATTCATAATGAGTAGAGAACTAATTATATTAAGAATAAGCGTAGTTAGTATAAAAATATATTTATAAATGTTTTTAATTTTGATCGCCTACTTTTTAATTTTTTAGTTGGTAATACAGTTGTTTATTTTTATGGTTATATATAAGTATTTTTTTATTGTTTTCATCTACAATGTAAACATCTTTTTCTTCCCAATCTATTCCATGAGGTATATCTTTTTCAATTGAAAATAAAACATCTTTATTTCTAAAAGGAATTGAATTTCGATTAGCATGAATGTTTAATTCATGATCTTTTGTTTCAATGCTATAATCTCCTGAATAATTGGAGAAGAAAGGTGTTAATTTACTATAAATATATAGAATTTCTTTTTTATCGCTTTCTTGATAAAAGTGGGAATTAATAACCTTTAGATCTGATGTTTTTATATCCTTTGGTATAAGTAAAAAGGCAATGAGACAATAAAATATAACAACAATAGTAATTAAAGAATATATGTAGAGAGAAGCTATTAATAAATATCTTTTGTAATTGCTTTGTTTTATTATCTGATTTTGCAAATTTGAATCCTCCTTTAATAAAGAATCAATTGAAACATTAAATAGATTGCTTAAGGCTAATAAATTGGTTAGATCGGGAAGACTTTTTCCTAGTTCCCATTTAGATATGACTTGTCTTGAAATAAATAATTGGCTGGCTACATCTTCTTGTGTCATGTTATTTATTAATCTTAAATGTTTTATTTTTTTTCCAATGTCCATATATGTACCTCCTTTAATTACTTTAATTATTCTAATGTTAAATAGTAAGGAACGCATCGTAGCGTTATAAAAAAGGCATGCAATAATCTGTTGCGGATCCTTTTATTGTGATTTATCTTCTTGATAATTAAGAATTAGGAAGGTGAATTATATAATTAATAAGAGAAATTATAGGGGATAAATTTTGTATAAGTTTTGATTTGAAATAAAATATATATTATCCATTTGTTGACAGAAACACGGAAAATATATATATTTTATTTAATATTATGATTTTCTATTTAAGGGGTGCTATATGTTTAAAGATAAAAAAATGATTCGATTTGGTTTATGGCTATTTGTCTCTTTATCTGTAATTCAGTTTACTATTGGTTGTGTAAAAGGATATTATAAAGCCTCTACAGGTAATGAATTATTAATTTCAGAAACATGGAAAACAGTATTATTAGATGCTCCTGAAGGAATACTTGTTATTTTGGGTGCAATTGCTTTATATCAATTTACAAAAAAAGCACCAGAAAAAACGGCATCTATGTAGATGTCGTTTTTTTGATAGATTTTAAATATAGAAATTATCAAGTACATTGTCTTTTTCTTCTTTATTAATTCCAATGTATTTTAGTGTGATTTGGGGTGTACTATGATTTAGAATTTCTTGCAACATAGCAACATCTTTTGTTTGTTTATAGAACCAATAGCCGAAGGTTTTGCGCATGGTATGAGTCCCGATGGATTCGATACCGGCAAAATCTCCGGCTTTTTGCAATTGTCGATAAGCCTGAATCTTACTAATGGGGTAATCTCCTTTTCGGGAAGGGAATAACCAGGTACTTTCTAGAGCTTGGGCATACGAATAGACTTCATCAAAAATAGAAGTAAGATTAATCATGCGTTCTTTCTTTGTTTTTCCTTCTTTGATTTTGAATTCTTTTCTCTTTTTTCGTTTTAGTTTTACTATGGTTTTTGTTTCAAGTTGAAGTAGATCACTGACACGCAATCCAGTATGAATGCCAATTAAAAATAGAATATAGTCTCGTTCGGAACAATGACGTTTAAGAGCCCATTTCATATCTTCGATCTGATCTTTGCTACGGATGGGTTGGACATCTATGAGATGTGGTTTTTTGTTCATGGATTTATAACCTCTTAATTTATAGTGTTTTGAATGTATACTTTTGTCTTATAAATTGAGGATATCAGGAGAATTGGAGATAAGTCAATATTTTAGGGGATTTGAATGTAAACTAATATGTAAAAGTTTACATTCGAAAAAAGTAAAAAAAGTCCTACATAAGAGGACTTTTTTTAATGTATATAAATTAATATAATAATAGCATTTTTTTAGTTTTTTTATACTTCTCTTATTTTTTTCCGCAACTGTTTGCCAAGTGAACATGCTCATTAAAAATTTTGTTGTTAATTTGTTTTTCATATTTTTTTAATGTTTCATTTATTTTACTACCAGTTTTACTTTCGAAACTTTTTTCTAGTTCTGCTGCTATATCTCTTGTACTTGTTTGTAAATCGTGAAATACTCCTATGTTTTTTTGAAGAGCGTATGTATCTTCTTTTATAATATCTATTGATTTAAACCCTACCTCTGTTTTTAACATCATACGTTGCATTTCTTTTTCAATTTGTTTTTTAGCAGCTTGTAATTCATCAACAACCTGATTTGCTAAATCTCCTGCAGTTCCTGCAGCATTTTCGATTTGTTTTTCTATTTTTTTAATTTCTCCCATAAAATCCATCATATAATTATCCCCTTATTTAATTAGAAAATTTGCTGCTAATTGGTTGTCTTTATCTCTTAGTGAATTTGCTGCATCACTAATATCATCTCCGAATCGGCTTAAACTCTTTTGTTCTTTTTTTAAAAGATGGATTAATTCTTCTGCTAGGTTTGCGTCATGAAAATAGTCATTTCCACCTTTTCTAATTTTAGCAATTTGTGAGATGGCTTCATCTACTTCGTGTTCTTCTAATAAATGAAATCTTCCACCTGGCCCTGTTTCATGTTTTAATTGATTTTTTAACTTTTGAACTGCTTCAGCTTCTTTTTTTTGAAACTCTTCTATATTTTTTGCGATTTCTGATAATCGATTGCTGAGTGTTTGAATTTTTTTTGCTTGTCTTATAATGTCTTCAGGTTCTAATTTTAATATGGGACTTCCATTTGAATGAAAGGATCCCCTAAATGTATCTCTGCCGTGTCCTTCCATAGTTAAACGTGTAAGAAATCCTTCTTTTGTATCGTTCTGTCTCAATGTGTATTGTTTACCAATTAGAGGTGCACCGAATTGAGTGTGGTTACCAATCTTGTCATTTTCATGTGTATAATCAGTTCCTTTATTTTCCATTTTCCCTTCATTTACTCGTTTTTTTGCTTCAGGACTTAGTAAACCATAGGGATTCGGTGCAGCATATGTAGTTGTATAACAATCTAATTCTGCAGCAATAAGGCCCGCTTCTGCACCACCTTTACTATGTCCAGTAGTATGAAGAGAAGAAGGGGTATATTTTGCTACGATGTCATTTTTTGCCCATTTTAATCCAGTATCAAATGATGTTTCAGAATCAGGTTTTATAGTTTGACTGTTACTTGCAGTAATTACTTTAGAATTTATTTTAATTCCAAATGTAATCTGATCAATATCTGTTACGAAATCTGCTAATTGTGTAGGCTCTGTTCCACGAAATGCTAGGATTATATCATCATAATGTGTTGCATTTTCTTTGTAATCTTTTTTCGGTACTACTGCAATAGCTTCTAATCCATTTTTTACTTTTTGACAATCTGCATCAATTGATTCTATAACTACCCATATCTTACCATCTACCCCTTTTATTTCTTTACCTTTTTTTAAAACTTCGTCATCATAAACTTGATCTGATAGTTCGAAATAATCTTCATCTGTTGCAATGGTATTCCTTTTAAATTCATTCATATGTTTCTCAACTCATTTCATGGTATATTTTAACTATATTCAAATATAAGGGGATTTTAAATGAAAAAGAAATTGGTAATTATTTTATCCATTATTTGTATTATAGCAGGAGGATATTTTACTATGGAATACTTAAAACAAAAAGAAGAAGAGGAAAAGTTTTGGAAAGTGCAAGAAGCACGAGTAGAAAAGTATATTCGTTATAATATTCAGGATGTAAAATCTATTACGTTTACAGAAAAGAGTGTAAGTCCTATGGGAGTCCCAAGATTAAAAGGCTATATAAATAATAATAAAGAATTAGATTTCATAGCTCGTATAAGTACAACTGAAAACTTTGAAGACAATTTCACGCGTTCTGGGGAATTAGGGAAACTTATAAAAGATCCTGAAAAGTCGGTATCTGAAATCGAAAAAGAAGAGAAAGAAAAAAACCAAGAGTAGTTCTTGCAACTACTCTTGGTTTCTGTACCCTATTTTAGAAAGAGCATATGTTAACTAGCTTTGAATATAAGGGGATTTCCAATGAAGAAAGTAATGATTTTGGTTGTATCTGCTGTGATACTCATAGCAGGAGGATATTTTACTATGGAATACTTAAAACAAAAAGAAGAAGAGGAAAAGTTTTGGAAAGTACAAGAAGTCCGGGTAGAAAAATATATTCATTATAATGTTAAAGATGTAAAATCGATTACGTTTATAGAACATAAAATAAGTCCTATGGGGGTTCCTTCTATAGAAGGATATATAAATAACGATAAGGAATTGTGGTTTATTGCTAGTATTAGTACTACAGAGAATTTTGAAGATGATTTTGGACGTTCTGGAGAACTTGGAAAACTTATAAAAGATCCTGAAAAATCAGTATCCGAAATTGAAAAAGAAGAGAAAGCAAAAAACCAAGAGTAGTCTTTGCGATTACTCTTGGTTTTTTATTATAGAAAATCGAGCGAAGCGACAACCGTTTTAGGACGAAGAAATGAAACTTCGAAGATAAAAAATGGTAAAGGTACTAGGAAACTTCCTAGCAAGACAAAAACGAAGTTTTTGAGGTTTACCATGGTAAACCCGTAGCTTGCCCTTTCCCTTTTCTCTTTTAAAATTTTCTATACTTTTAATTATTGTTATGAATTTGTAATTAAAAAATTCATTTTCCTGACGTTATCTCGATGATAAGAAAAAAAGAGTCCCTATTGTTTTAGGACTCTTTTTCTATTAGTTATAACAAAAAAAGCCAATCATGATATAATTGAGTTGCGACGCTACAACTATACATAAGAGGCTTTTTTATTCTTATAAAATTCTAATTACATAATAGCATAAAAAAAGTCTCCGTACTAGTTGTAAATACTAGGAATGAGGAGAAAAGTTATGACAAATACTATCAATTTAAAACAAGCTGAAAAAAATGCAAGATTAAGAGATATCGAGGATTCGAAGATTTTGTCAGAAGAAGAGATGTATTTAGCAAATGAACTTCAAGCAAAAGCTAATTCTCATGGTATGAAGCTAGTCCCAGAACGAAAAGTGAAGAATAAAGCTAAATTCGCTCAAATTATTCAAGAGAATTGGTTATATCTTATTCAGAATAATTATTTGAAAAACGAAGAAATTATGTTTTTGAACAAAATTATTGGTTTTATAGGATTTCGATCTAACTGTATTGTTCATGATATAAATGCAAAAGAGCAGTTACCTATGACTCAAACTGAAATAGCAGAAAAAATAGGTTCTAGTAAAAATACAGTTAGTAGATTAATAAAACAATTAATTGAAAAGGGTCTAATTGGACGTTTTGAGTCGGGTAGAGATGGAATTAATGCTAGAATGTATGCACTGTACATAAACCCTAATATGATTCTTTGTGGAGATCGAGACAATATTAATCAAACACTACAAACTATGTTTATAAGAAAACCAAAAGAATTGAAAAATTTACCTATAAAATTAGTGTAACCTGTATGAATTTCATACAGGTTTTTTTGTAACTTTCATAGTTATCGAATTCGATAACTAAAGTTATCGAATTCGATAACTATGAAAAAACTTGAAACCCTTGGTATTACTGGTTTTTTTCTACTTTTGTATGCTTGTCCCTTCTCACTCTCTATATAAAGGGCTAAAAGTTCCGCAAGGAACGGGTCGTATTTTCCTTCGCTTTGCTACAGAAAATCTCCACCCTTTTCGCTTTGCTACATCCTTGCCAAA
>NZ_PCOH01000087.1:0-6450 GCF_002976445.1 Bacillus sp. MYb56 | reverse complement strand
CGATAGAACTCTTTACTTAGGAATCCCCCTCTTCTAAACGAAGTGAAAGTGGGGGTAGTTCAATAAATCTTGTTTAAAAAATAAAATCATTATAAACATTAGAATCTATTTTAGAGGTGCTAGGCTAGATGTATCAAGGGATTCAAGATTTTACCTTAGTAAATTACAAGGTTAATTTGTGAGTAAATGATAGAAATTTCAGTTTCATATGAGTGGAAATTTCATAGCTGATTAGTTTAGAAAAAGAGAAATAATTATAAGATCTGAGATGTGTTTTGAATTTCTTTTTTGGGAAAAATAGTACGTTGCTTGGGGATTATAAGAATACATGACAAATAGCCTTGCTAATTATATTATTTTTGAGCAAGGCTAAGTTTTAGATGTTTTTTTATTAGGGCCTTAGAACACCCATTTTTTGCAGAATGGAATCTATTTTCTTGTTATTAAGCCAGTCTATAATTGGAAGTATGCTTTCATATTTTTGTGCATGTTCCATATTAGTTAAGGCTTCTTTCGCTTCATAATCGTTACGCTCTTTTCTTTGTTTAGATTTTTCAGCGAACATTTTCATAAAATGAGCGGGATTACTTATTTCAGCTTGATTATATTCAAACCATTCAACGCATTTTTCAAAATCCCATCTTTGATAACGATCAATTTTTTTCGGCATTCTTAAGGCTATAGTATAAGCGTCCTGTTCTGTTAAATATGTTACTGGTTGACTTGTTATATATCGATATGCTTTTTTCTGATCTTCACTTAAATAATCATTTAAATCTTGTAATCTATCAATAGCGTTTTGTGAAATAGTATTTGATCTTTCTAGTTCTTCAAAATTTAAAATATCTATGCCATTAAATAAAGTATTCTTTTCCTCATGTTTGGATTCAACAACTTCTTTAAAGAGTTTTTTCTTTAAAAGTTTAGTAAAAGTAGAACAGACATCAATTGCTACAGCCCATTTCAGCTTGAAATATTCAATGATTTTTAAATAATTGTTATGTAAAGTTAAAATGTAAATTGAAGGGGCAATTTTACCATATCTTCGTACTTTGATTTGTTGGCACACTCCCAAGTCTTGTAACCAATTAAACACGTAGTTAATAATTGGTTTTGAAATCCCTGACTTTTTGCTGATATGATCTTGCTTTACTTGGGAATAACCTTCTTGTACTAGGTACGATAAAACTGTTTCTACAGCTTCATATTTACGTTTTGTGAGGTAATCCTTCGTAGTAACACCCTCATATTCTAGGACAATATTATCAATGTAAGTAATAACTTTCTTAATTGATTGATTAATAGCCCCGGTTTTCTTTGATAGGTGATTGATGTGGGGACTTAATTCGGCTTTCGCTCGACTGAGCAAAAAATTGTGCAATAACACAGAAAAAACCTCCTAATTTTCCCACCACAAATAAACAGGAAAACAGAGGTTTTATATTCACATTGTATGCAACTTATGGTATAATTTTAACATCAAGTATGACATTAAAGAAAAACACATACATTTATAATGTGAATTTAAAACCCTATCCAGAGGAGTTTTTAATTAGTTCGAAGTTTGCCGACCTAGACTAATTAAAAACCGTGCGGTGGGGTTTTATTTTTTTATATAAACTTAATAATAGTATCATTAATTGAACCGTTTTTAATATAGGTAATTAATAATGTCTTTGTAAACTATTTTACACATAGTTTTTTGAAATATCAACTAAGAATAAGTTAGAAGTTGAATAAGAAAACGCGTTATTTTTATTGAAAATTCTGAAATTTATATAGAAATATAGAAAAATGTATATTGGAACGAAAGTTTCACTAATTTCTGGTAGAATGTATTTACAGAATATTCTATACGCATGTATTTTCCCATACATTAGCATTTCAAGAGGATGTGAGAATATACCATGATTCTAGAAAAAATCCATAAAGATCTAAATGATAAAGGTATTACTAATAGACAGCTTGCAGCAATGTTTGATACCAGTCATTCTAAAATAAATGAGTCATTTACCAGGAAAAGGGAGTTTGATTTTTATATTTACACTGAAATATTGAATATGTTATACCCACATGATTATAATTTTAGGAAAACGGAAGTACTGAAATATTGTGAAAAAGCAAAGCGTAAAGTGAATTTGAGAGTTGCTTTTGAATATTTAGATATGTGTGGAGAATTAGATGTATTACAGTATTTAATTGATAAGGAAAAAGAATCTAACAATATACTGAATCGTAAATTTGCAAATGCTTATGAATTACTTCATTTAAGAAATGATGGAAAAATAAATCCGCAAACTTTTTTAAAAACAGTAAAAAAGAAAATGGAACAAAGAAAGAGTACAGATGATATTAGCAAAATCCCAATGGATTTTTCACTAATCTACGCTTTTTTTGATTATCGAAATTATAATTTGGTAAGTGAATATACAAATGATTTATTATCACAAATTAAAAATTTGAAAAATCCATTTTTACGTTCTTCTTATGAATTACGAACTATGGAATTGCTTGCTACAAGTTATCATAGGAATAACGAGCTGGAAAAGGCAAGAGAATTATGTAATGAAATGATTGCTAGACAAGGGAGAGTAGCTTTAATACCAAAAGCAACAGCATGCTGTATCATGGGTGAGACATATATACTAAGCGATTATGAATTATCTAAGTACTACTTGGATAAAGGGTTGCAACTTATGATATCCCCAAATAACAAAAAGATGTTCAAGAAGAAACAAATGATACAAACAACTCTAGATTTTCTTAACATACATCTTGAAAAGAATCTAGATAATATAGAACCAAAAAATCCGGCAGAACTTGCATATTTGTATGTCAAAAGAGGTCTGAATCAACAAGCAGATAATCTTATTGAAGAAATCAAAAGGAAAAATGGTTTCTTGACACCGTTACAAGTTTTCATTCAGGCTCTTGCAAGAGATGATATGAATTTAATGAGAGAAGCATTATTGGCATTTGAGAGAAATAACGACTTGTTCTATGCAGAACTTCCTAAAAATGTACTAAAATTGAAGTAGGAGTGGTACAAGTGAAAAATTGGACAAAGAAAACTTATTTGCTAATTACAATAACAGCATTAGCAATGCTCCCCATGCAAGGGAGTATTGCTAAAATCATTCAATATATGATGGTAGATCCTGGTGGCGGTGCTGGGTGATAGGCTTGTTAAAAGATGACACTACAAAACATTGTAGTGTCATTTGTTGTTTAAGGGGTGGAACATTTGTTGGTAATTTTTAATGTTTCGTTCCACTAATGCGTAAAAATAGGAATTTATAAAAGAAAATCCATTTTACAGGAGAGTGCCTATTTGATGAAAAAGAAAAATATATGTAAACGAGTTGATTACGATTTCTTGGTATCGGTGTTGTCACAAACAAGTAATTATGTTGAACTACATAGTAAATTACAAACTTATATACAGCAAAATAAAAATTCAAAATCTAGTCTAAGAAAGAGAGCAAATTAAAAGGCAAAGGATTTATTTCTTTGTTTTTTTTACTTTATACCCAAGGAACTCTATGTACTCTAATAATCCTTTTTCTATTTCTTGACGTTCATCTTCGGAGACTGAATTAAGGTCTTCATATAATTCTTTTGCTAATCTACTTATTTCATTTTTATTAGAATCACCGTCATTTCCAACTAAATAGTCAACTGATACACCAAAAAAGCGTGAGATTTTTACTAGCATTTCATAATTTGGCTCAGCTCCTGAATTTTCCCAATTGGAAATTGTTGTTTGAGCAATCCCTAATGCTTTTCCAAGAGCGGTAGCGCTCATATTTTTTTTGTTTCTTAATTCTCTTAATCTTTTTCCAAACATGGTTTTTAGCTCCTTATAACTATATTTGTGTTAAAACTTAAAAAAGTTAACATATTAAGTGTTGACTTTCGGCTTAAAGACTAATAAACTGTAAAAAAAGGGGGGAGATATTTGACAGTTCTAAGAGAAATTCGTGAGTCAAAGGGTTATACAATTAAAGAAGTTTCAAAGGGTTCCAAAATTCCTACAAGTACTTTATACGATGTAGAATCAGGGAGAAAAGGTTTAATTTTTAGCAGGGCAAAAAACATTGCGGATTTTTTTGAAGAACCAATTGAGAACATTTTTTTTGCAACTTACTATCGAGCAAAGTTGGAATAAACCATTTTCACAAAAAATAATTATACATTTATATTGTAAATGAACCATGTAAAAAAGGTACAATTTTATTGTTATTTTTTAAGTTTTTAAATCAGAAAATTCAGATTAAATTGTTCTTTGAAAACTGCATATCATTTGAGGGAGCTGTTAGTATGTTGAAACGATCGTATCAAACGTTACTCATTGTCATGAGTATGCTTCTAATCGTCTTGAATTTTGTATTTCCACTTACGAAAGCGAGTGCTGAAGTCATTAATCGTGAGAAATACGAAATAAATTGGAGTTTTAGTCCCATGTACGGGAAAGACCTAAGGACAGAATTATTGAAGAATGCGAATGGGCAAATTGCGTATTGTTTAACTTATGGGAAATTAAGTCCCAACGGTAATGATCTTCCAGAGATGGGGCGCACAGATGATGTTGTGTATCGGGTTCTTCTAAATGGATATCCGCAAAAGAGTCCACAAGAATTAGGAGTTTCTAACTGGAATGAAGCGCATTACGCTACACAGCTTAGTATTTGGGCAGCGTTGGGTCAAATTGACATTAACGAAGTTCAGCATCGTAATGGGAATGTTGCGAAAGCTGTAAAAGCTATTATTGATAGTGCGAATGCAAGCCAGGAAACACAAGATATGTACATGAATGTAACGCCAACAGACAATCAAGAAGCAAAGTTAAACGGTGAGTACTTTGAAACGACAGTGTATCAAATTGAAAGTAATGCTAAGAACGGTGTGTTTACAGTTCAACTAGCTAATGCACCGAATGGAACGAAAGTTGTTTCCACAAAAGGTGAAGCGAAACAACAATTCAATTTAGGAGAACAATTCCGTATTTTGATACCGAAATCCTCTCAAACAGGTAACTTTTCCTTAAAAGTAACATCTAATCTTTCTAATTTGCAGGCAGTAGCATATCAAGGAACTGATAAAGTCCAAGATGCAACAGTCCTTTTAGAAAAAAATGAGGAAAAAGTGAGTGCCGAACTACAAGTAAACTGGAAATCCCTTGGTGGATTGAAAGTTGTAAAAGTGGGAGAACAAAAAGAATTGCTACAAGGTGCAGCATTTGAAGTCATGAACAGTGCAAATGAAAAAGTAGGCACAATGACTACAAATGAGCAAGGTTTAGCAAGCCTTTCTGGTTTAGAAATCGGAACTTATACTCTTAAAGAGATGAAATCACCTACTGGCTATGTACTAAATGGGCAGACACAACAGATTGAAGTGAAAACAGGCGAGGTTGCAACAATTACAGTGCAAAATACTAAGGTAAAAGGAAACATCGAGATTAAGAAATTAAGTGACAGCGGAAAAACACTTCCAAAAGTAGAGTTCACAGTGTATACAGCAGAGGGAAAAGAAATCACAAAAACAACTACAAATGAACAAGGGATTGCACAAGTGAAAGATCTTCCATATGGTAAGTATTATTTTGTTGAGACAAAAGGGGTAGAAGGATATCTTCTTAATCAAACAAAATATCCATTCGAGATCAAAGAACAAGGAAAAACACTGACATTTACGGTTGAAAATAAAGAAGTAAAAGGAAACGTGCAACTTCTAAAAGTAGATGGAGAGAATCCAGATAAAAAATTAGAAGGTGCGGTGTTCATTCTTCAAGATAGTAAAGGTAAGAAAATTAGTGAACACAAAAGTGATAAAAACGGTTTGATTGAAGTAAAAGACTTACCATTTGGAGCATACTCATTTGTTGAGAAGCAAGCACCAACTGGCTATGTTTTAACGAAAGAATCTATTCCTTTTAGTATATCGGAACAAGGAAAGACAATCATGCTAACAGCGAAAAATAAGCAAATCACAGGAGAGTTGGAGATTAGCAAGGTAGATATTGCGGATGGCAACAATAAGCTTCCAAATGCTGAATTTACCATCTTTAACGAAAAAGGTGAAGAAGTTGTAAAAGGAAAAACGGATCAAAACGGCATAGCGAAATTTAAGCTTCCATATGGAAAGTACACATATAAAGAAACATTCGCACCAGAAGGATATTTACTAAATGAAGAAATATTCTCTTTTGAAATTAAAGAGGATGGTCAAATCATTAAGCATACGGTGAAGGATCAGAAGAAACCGACGCCACCTACACCAGAGACACCACAACCACAGGTGCCGGAACAACCACAAAAACCAGAAACACCACAACCACAGGTGCCGGAACAACCAAAAGTAACCGAAAAACCTGTCATTCCACAACTAGAGCAACCACAACAGATTATTATGAAACCACAACTAGAACAAACACCAAAGAAAATCGAA
>NZ_PCOH01000086.1:0-6487 GCF_002976445.1 Bacillus sp. MYb56 | reverse complement strand
AAGGGACTTTTTTAAATTTCTACATACTTGAGGTTCCGTCACATCAACATCAAGTTAAAGCACTTTTAAAACATTAAAAGGTGCTTTTTATTTTTTATAAATACGAATGTAAACTTTAGTGTATTAGTTTACTTTCAAATCCCCTTAAACATTGAATTTATTGCAACTTACCTATTCCCCTCAAAAATGACTAGAAAAGTATACATTCAAATGACCATGAACAAAGAAAAAAATACACTCAAATAAAAAAATACATAAAAAAAACCAGTTAAAAAACTGGCTTTTTTCATCAAACTATACAATATTTTTAGCTACAATTTTGATATGTTCAGGAGCAATAATATCTTGAATAGTTTCCTTTAAATCTTCAAATAACATTTCTTCTAGATTCGCCAAAGGAACTTCAAATGTTACAGATTCTACGGTTTTAAGATTTAATAAAGAATAAACTTCATTTTTTTTAATAACTAAGTATTGATTTTCCTCTGTCATAATTAAACAGCCTAATTGGATACCTAACATACGTTTATCTTCAAACTTCATAACATAATACCTCTTTTATAATTTGCTAAAACAACAAATTTATCATATAACAACTATACTAATTTAAACAATATCATAAAAAAGTTAACATAAAATCCGATTATCAGTAGTATCCAAAAAAGCTCAGGGTTCTCATATAAATCTAAGCTTTACTTTTATATTCATTTTTCTATATTTTTTAGAGTTGGCGAAAAATAATTAATCAAATTTCAATAGATTATTTCCAAAACTCATACCATTTCTTATCTTTACTTGCTGCAATCATCTTCTTAACTTCCTGGACTTCCCTTATTGTTTGCATGAGCATTTCATCGCGTCCCTGGTTCTTCGCTACGTCTTCACTAGTATTCGTCGCTATAAGCGTTTGGGATTCCTGTATCGTTTGTATGGCGCTCAATAACTCTGATTCTCTTTGTGCAAATCGCTGGTCTTGTTCAACTAAACGTCTGTTTAATTCTTGTAGTAATTCATTTTGCTTTTCAATGACCTCATTTTGATCTTGAAGCATCATCTGTAGCGTTGTAGCGTTGAAATTCGGTTCTTCATAGCGCTCAATTTCGTGTCGCTCTAATGGCAATACCTCAACGCCTTGATGCCATGATACTATTTGTTTTGTGGCGTTTTCTAATGTTATGTCTGTGTCGTTCTTTAGGTTGATAACCTTGCGAAACACCATTACATCACTTTCTCTATACTTCCTATGCCCACGTTCATTCTTTATGAAAGTATAACCCTCTTTTTCTAGTACATCAGCATACTTACGTAATGTACTAGATTGGATACCTAATTGCTCTGCCACTTCGCCAGGACTATATAACGTCTTCATAGCGTCTCACCTCAAAAATATATTCGCTATAGCAATGATATACCCTTTTTCCTAATAATTCACGTATCACTTGTTTTAAATTCTTTTTTATTTATAGGGTGTTTTTGCCCAAATCCCCGAAATGGGGGAATTAGCTTAATTCATTAGAAATTTATACACTATGTCATAAAGTGTACTTTTTGACATAGCTGAAAAACTAGGATTTTTCGTTTCAAAAATACAACTTAATAATATTTGAAATATGTCAATGTAATTGTATATAGTTTGAAACATATATTTTTTAAAGTAACCCCAAATCCTTATTTATAAGGAATTTTCACGATATTTTTTTCTTATTCCCCCTTTTCGAGGGGATGGGCAAAAACACCCAATTTGCAACATTTCACCTATAAACACTAAAAACAAACAAAGAGCGATTTTTTCACCCTTTGTTTGTTGTAGATTATTTATTTAATTCAGCTTTTGCTTGTTTCAAGAGATACTCCTTTTCTTGCTCTGGCGTAGCCTCTTTATATGCTTTACCGTCGTTCCCATCTTTCCACTTACTCAACATATTATGCTCTTTAACTATTTGAGAAAAATCCCCGTGTTCCCATCGATCGATGATCATACGATACTCTCCTAAATGCTTTACATACATTGGAGTGCTTTTAGTGATTGCCTCTTTTACTTCTTGAATATTCTCGGCACTCATTTTGATAAAGCCCTCTTTCTTATCGGATAACACCTTTTGATTAGTCATTTTGAGCATTGTATCATTTATGCGTTTTTCAGCTTCCACTGCCACTTCGACTTTTTCCCCTTTAACCGAGTTGATCATTTCCTCCTCTTTGTGATTCCCGAGGTAATCCCCAACTTTAAAACCTGTTAAAACACCGATCGCTATACAAAAAATTAAAATCAATGATACTTTCGTTATTTTTCTCATTTATTAATCCTCCTTTACTATGAAGGGCCATTTGCAATATAACTTTTATAGAGCAGCTCGACATTTGCGCTCTTTAATAATTTAAGCATAAATTCTATGTTCTTTTTAAAAACAGGTATAATTTATCAGTGCAGTACAACAATTCCTTATATGATCCTTTTTTCCTTTTCTAATAGGTAACCTGCGCTTTCAACCAATTTGATTTCATCAATAAGAGAAAAAACAGTCTTTGATATATTAGGTGTCAATTACAATTGTACCATTTCTAAAGATCGAGCGGCTTAATTGAAAAAAACAAACCCCATTAGGATTTATGATGTATGTAAATTCTTAAATAATCTACACCACTCCCCTGAAAATTTCCTAAGTCTTAGTTTGATAGTGATGGGGTATCGCCAGCATTTCGGAAAAAAACCACGCTAAGAGTATGCAAGATTTTATACAGTTTTTGGGCTAATACAGTAACAAACAAGAGCCCTGAACCCACGCCAGGACAAGAATGTATAAAAAAATGAATAGGGTTATAGAAAAAGAAAAAGGCGAATCCCTACTTTCAAAGGGAATTCGCCTTTTTCTTGCTACCGATAATAGGACGTTATGTTAACCTGACATGAATAGAATATGCAATCAAAATACCTTTTATTATCTATATTCTTGATGTGGTACAATCTGGATAAAAGGTAGAAGGAGATAGACAATGACAGAAATCATTAAAGAGATTGTTTCCCAAAACAAAAGATACAAGGTTCAAGTTATCAAACGAAATAATGGCTTTTTCACTACAGAAGTTTTTGCGTGGTTTGAGGATTATGGATATAAGCATTGGGCTCCTATTAAAAAGGGAATATCGTTAATTGATACAGAAAAACATGCTATAGCCATAGCAATGGAAGATTTAAAAGTGTATTCAGGTGAAAATGATTAATGGGTGTGGATTACACTTATCTCTGAACAAGAGAGGAGATTGCTGTAATATTAAAAATTAGCTTCGTATAACGAAAATTATGTAAATAAGCTGTCCATATGGACAGCTTATTATTTTTTTTACTTAACGTGGTTTTGTTCAGTTTTTTTGCTTTGAAGTTTGCTTTTTGGCTAGAGTGCTGGCTCGTCGTGTGGGGGCGAAACCCCACGTATTACGTATCTATATTTAGAATAAGAATTATCTTGGGACGAATGATCTAAGCGGTTCGGCTCGTATACTTGCTAGTCCAAGTCGAGAACCATTGCTTTGCTTTTTGTCTGTCGGCTTGGCGAGAAAAGCACACGAGCCGAAAAAAGTTCCGCAAGGACACAATAAAAAAAAGAAAAAGCATTAGCTTTTAGGTGAGGATAAACGAACCGACTTTTTTTATTGTGAGGGTGGAGATTTTTGAGTGTTTTTCTCAAAAATACAACCCGTTCCTTGCGGAACTTTTAGCTATATATATAAGAGTGAGAAGAGCAAAGTGAAGAAAGTCAGTAATATCAAGGGTTTGAGAGAGTAGGGGTGTTCGAAAATTCGAACACCTGTGTTCGAAAAAAGATACACCTAAAAAATGGAAAAAATACAAAAAAAGAAGATGTCAATAACAAATGACATCTAAAATAAATAAATCGGTAAATTATGTTTTTTCTTATCTCCATCTACTTTAAAATTCCTAAGAGACTTCTTAAAAATCTTCATAGTAGCCTTATCTACTCCATCTTTAGGAGAACAACATAAAATATTAGGATTCACAAACCATGTACGAGAACTACAAATACGTCCATCTTCAGTTGTCATTCCTGATTCTGCAACTGCTAAAATTCCCTTTTCTAATAACCCATTCATTAAAACTGAAAGATTACTTCTACCTTTTCCTAACTTTCTTGCTAAATAACTCGGTGTAGCTGCATCTGCATCTATTTCGTCTGAATCTTCATCTGAACATTCAACTAAAATATTAGTTTTAAATTCTATGTATGGTATTAAATCAATTAAAAAAGCTTTTTCAGCATTTGTCAGATATCCAATTTTACATAAATAATTAATATTATCAGTAATTATCTGCACAAATCTCACCCGATCTGTAGGTTTTTTCTTTTTCCCTATAAAATACTCTTCTCCACCAGACATTTTACTTAATACTTGTAGCATAATAACTCTTTCTTCTTCAGAAAGTCCACTGCTACCTTCAAGTTTTTCATAAATGCTATTAATTTTACTATCTCTTTCTTTTGCCTTTTTTTCAGCTTGTCCAAAATCAATAATTTGCTTTGTCATATCTAAGTTAATTCCTCCTTAATTGAGGGAATCAACAAAAACACCTATTTTTTGCTATTTGATTATAAATCAAATTATGATAATCTATAATCAGATAAGTGAATTCTAGGTATTTTCGTAGAATACCCTATGAAAAGAGTCATGTTCCCGCATGGCTCTTTTTTTCATTCTATCACGTTTTCAATAACCTTGAAGATAAAAACAAAGTTTCCCTATTTTTTTACCGTTCCATATCAAAACCTCGATGTTTATTGATTTCCCTCTTATGTTCCTTTTCAAATTGATTATCAACTCCCTTGCTACCCAATTCATTTTTAATAATCTCTCTAAACCCCTTAAATTGCTCTTTAAGAACTTTTTTCGTTTGTACATATAAAACTCTTATATTCGTCTGTAAACCCTTTATATGAGCTCTTAATGAGCTAATTTCCCTATTTAATACACCAACTTCGTTTTGCAACTGACTTTTTTCTCGTTTCAATGTTCGATTTTCTTCCATCCATCCCTCTGCATGTACTTTTAAACTCTCATTCTCTTTCACAAAATCTGTCTTTTTCAAACGCTCATAATCCTTTTTGATAGTAACTGCTGCATTCACTTGTTTTGTTAATTCTTGATATTGTTCCGGTGATAATACATAATTTCTTGTCTGTTTCTTCGTAATTTCAGCTTTACCAAACATTTTATCTTGTACTTCTGTTATTACTTCTCTACGCAAAAATGGAATTTTAACAGGTTCATTTGGTACTTGATCTGTAGCACTATCTAATTCTTTTTGCATTTGTTTTACTCTTTTTTCTAACTCTACATGACGCTGGCCAATTAGCTGCAGTTTTTCACTTTCACTCTCAACTTGTTGTTTCACTATCTCTAATTCTTTGTAATTATCAATGACATCACTTTCCAAACTCTTTTTCGCTACTTGTAATTCATTTGTTTTCTCTTCAACGTTTTTTAAATGATGATCAATCGTTTGTAACTGCGTTTCTTTTTCTTGTACTTGATTCTCAACAAGTGATTTTGTTTCTGCATATTCTTTGTATTGACGGACTTTCATATATTTATGGGAACCCACATTGGCACGTTCAAAATTTGGAATTTGTTCTTTAGCCAAAGATTCAATATAAGCCGTTTCTAATTGTCTCCAATTCGCAATTAACTCCATCCCTTTTCCTTGTACGCCTTGTTGTTGCAAAGCTCTATCCATTCCGACACGCCTCGTTAATCCTCGACTACTTTCGAAATTCGGTACATAGTTAATATGTAAATGCGGATTTGCTTCATCATTATGTAAAACCATGTTATAGACTGCTAGATTTGGATTTCGCCCTTGAAACGCCTCTGCATACTGTTTTAACGCTTCTTTTTTAGCTTCCCTATACTTTGGGTCATCTTTACCCTCTCCAACCGCTACAACCAATTCTCGTTGCTCATGTGTCTTTGTATCTTTTTTTATTTTGTCATAATAATCCTTAATTTTGCGATCATTGCGTTTTTGTTTCTCGTTATACTTATCTACTGCTTCTTGAAAGACATCCTTGTATACACTTCGGATGTCCTTTTGAACAAAGTAAATATTCTCTTCTAACCTGGATGGATCTATGCCAGGATTCCCATGAATGTTTTCTCTGTTATTATGGCTTAATGAACTTTGGTGAGATTGATTAAATGAGATAGAGAACAACATAAAGTGCCACCACTTCCCCTAGATTAATTGATACAATAAGTCTAGCAAGGCGACGAAATTGTGTCAATTGACGTAACCCTATACTTATTTTGACGCTAACGCATCAAAATCGATAGGGGTCTGCGACGCTTGTCGGCTATGCCGAGCCATGCTTAGCATGGCAAAACCAGACCTTGGACTTTGTCCAAACCTACTGGGGAATTCTTCCCCAGACCCCCTTAATCGAACTCCCCAACCCCTCAATCCTTGAGGGGCTCC
>NZ_PCOH01000085.1:0-6737 GCF_002976445.1 Bacillus sp. MYb56 | reverse complement strand
TTGTAAATCATTGCGATGTGAGAGTTTCCAAGCAACGATTTCATTATTGTAAAGGGGATACGGCAACGATTCTGGGTATGAGGGGCCACTCTGTAAAAATATTCAAATAAATACAATGAAAACCGTAGAAATTAATTATTTCTACGGTTTTATGTTTACCTAAGTTTATTTAATCATTTCACAACAATATAGAATTCATCCGCCATTTCTTCTTGAGCATCTTGAAATGTTTCTAAAATCAAATCTGCTTCTTGTCCTAACATATTCTGGCTTTCTTTGAAAAATTCCCATTCTATTGTTAAAGGAAGAGTAACCCATGCAGTTAAGCAATCCCACAACGCATTAGCATTTTCACCATAGTAATCTGGAAGATCTAATTTGTTCTTTAATGTTTTATGCAGTGCATCTTTACTTGTAAACATCCGTCCATCTAAATATATTTTTTCCATAACTAAATTCCTTTCTACTTTATTTCAGTAAACGTTTTGTAATGATCTGAAGTCTTATACAGGTTGTTTTTGCCCAAATCCCCGAAAAGGGGGAATTAGCTAAATTTATGCACTACGTCAAAAAGTACACTTTATGACATAGCTAAAAATCTAGAATTTTTCATTTCAAAAATACAACTTATGCTTATTTGAAATATGTCAATTAAAATGTATATGTTTTGACATGTAGATTATTAAAAGTAGTTAAAACCCTTTATTTATAAGCGGTTTGTTTATAGTTCGCTTGCTATTTCCCCATTTCGAGGGGATGGACAAAGATATCCAATAACGATTTTGTTTCAACTTTATAAAACTCATTTTCACTAAAATCGTTTCAAAGTTTCCATTGAACATATATAATACTTTCAAACGATTTAAATTCTACAATCAGTAATGGAGGCCTTTTTAATGGGAAACATCCCAAAAGTAGTATCAGAACAATCGAACCCCAAAATACCATCACAGCAAGTGAACCCTAATACGTACCAAGTTAATAATAAAAAAATAAGACGCCGTGTTATAGCTGCTTTAGCTTTTATATTACCTGTGGTTTTTGGTGTACAATACTCCCTTAATAAGCAACAAGATAGTATTAAAGAAAAACAAATCATGATGGGTAAGGCAAAGCAAGAATTATCTTCTTTAAAAAAAGATGGGCAACACATTGAGAAAGACTTCAAAATGTTAACTGGTAGCGAAGAAGATATTTTAAAGTTCGCAAGGAAACTGTATCAATTTTCCGATCCGAATGAAACTATATTTGTAACAACTGAATAAAGTAAGAAACCATATTCAGCACCTCGCGGTAATTCCTAATTGGGGTCACCATATCAAAAAAAGAAAATTGTACGTTTAGACACAATTTATAGTAAGCAACAGCTAGTCTATAAACAAGCCATTTCTACAATTGCTACGTAATACATACTGGATGTATGTAAATATTTCTCAATATTATACTATTACTATATTAACTATAATATAAGTAATTCTTTTTATTATTTATATTTTGTTATTCCCTGTTGCAGAATCCTTAAGATATTAAGGATTCCTTTTTTTATCAAAAATATACAAAGAAAAAAGATAAGATCGGGAACACGATCTTATCTTTAGTACAAGGAGTAAACAAAAGGAAAAATCATCATATTTTTATTATAATTTATTTTTTGTTAATTTTGAATATTAAAAGCATAATTAACAAGTATATCAATATTGAGAAAATTATTACAAAATTAGCTATAAATGATTCAAAACCCGAAAGTAAACTTTTAGCCAAAAGTTTACTTTCATTTCCCCTTAAACATTGACTTTTATCCAATTTCATTGATATTATAAAAATAGACAAAAAAGTATACATTCAAATCATTGAAAATAAAGGGATTGAAAAGCAGATGGATAAAAAGCAACATTTAATTGATGTACAACCAATTCGGAGCATAGAACAGCTCAACGATATGAAATGGTCGCTCAAACGTCATTGTTCAGATCGTGATTATATATTATTTCTAATTGGTATTAATACGGGGTTACGTGTAAGTGATTTACTTAAAATGGAAACGAATGAAATTTTAAAACTGCAGCGAAAAAAACGGAAAGAATTTAAAGTTAAAGAAGGAAAGACAAAAAAGGAGCGTATCATAAATATTACATCCATTTTTGAGGAAGTATTGCCATACGCTGAAGATCTAAAAAGTACCTGGTTATTTCCTTCTCGAAAAGGGGATAAACCCATTAGTAAAATTCAAGCCTATCGACAGTTACAAAAAGCCGGAGATTTTGCCGGAGTAGAATCTTTAGGTACTCATACCATGCGTAAAACGTTTGGCTATTGGTTTTACAAGCAAACAAAGGATATTGCTATGTTACAAGAAATATTGAATCATAGTACACCACAAATTACACTAAGATACATTGGAATTAATAAAGAAGAAAAAGATAATGTACTTGATACATTTCGCATCTAATTTAATTTAGTGTTCAGCAATAATAAATATGTCCTCCAATAATAAATGAGTAGTTTATGTTTTTATTTGAGTAATATAATTAAAAGAGGGAAAACTTATGCACCAAGGTTTACAGAAGAGAGCAAACATTGAAGCAAAATAAGAATCCTCATGAATTATTAAAAGCGAATGAGTATATAAAATATGGGATTTAAAGTATAATTATAGTGCTAATAGGGATTTATATAGATTAATACTAGTATAAATTATTGTAAAAAGGGGATTGAAATAAATGTTGTATCAAGTGTTTATGGAAGTAACAGATATTCCTGGGGCTACTAAAAACTTAAGTCTATATGAATATGATAAAGAAAATACAAATAAAATTATTGAAGAAATAATTTTACCCTACCTACAAAAAGAAGAACTACAATTCAACGGTTATTTTTTAAAGGCTCAAAATATAGTTAGAATACAAGTGAAAACTACAGAATTTCCTATAAAAGCTATAGTAGACATAATAGATGCTAAAACACCAGCAAGTATGGTTTGGTTTATAACAAAAGAAGATGCTTTTGGTGATGATGAATATACTCAAGATGTAACGACAGAAATAATGAAAGAAGCTAAAGTAAGAATGCAAGAATCTCTAAAATTATCAGCAAGTCCTTCATCTACTGAAATTGATAATAAAAAAGTATTTATAGTACATGGACATGATGAGAGTGTAAAAATTTCTGTCGCTAGGTTTCTGGAAAGGTTAGATTTGAAACCAATAATTTTACATGAACAAGCTAGTGGTGGATCAACAATTATTGAAAAAATAGAAAATAATGCAGAGGTAGGGTTTGGAATTGTACTTTATACGCCTTGTGATTTAGGTAAGGCTAAGAATGATGATGAACTACAAATGAGAGCTAGACAAAATGTTGTATTTGAACATGGATATCTAATTGCTAGATTGGGAAGATCCAATGTTTGTGCATTAGTTAAAGATAATATTGAAAAACCAAATGATATATCAGGAGTTGTATATGTTAACTATGATTCAGGAAATGGTTGGCACATGGAGTTATTTAAAGAGCTAAAAAATGCCGGCTACGAGTTAGATGCAAATAAGTTATTTGTATAATTTATTACTATTTATGAGGTGTTTAAATGCTACCTTTCTTCACAACCCCATATCCAGATGAGTTGTTGTATTCAGCCATTGCGCGTTAGCATTTTTATAGTGGCAACCTTGATTGTAAAGATACGTCGGAAGAGTTATTTGGCAGTCTTTCTGTGGTATCGAGTGTAGAGATGGGTAGCTATTTATCTGTTTAGGCATAATCTAGGATCTTTAGAATCCTTAATTTGAACAATCTATTTTTATATTATTTAAATAGTAGTCTGTTATAGACCCACTCATTTTAGTTAACCTTTGTTCAAATATAAATGAAGTCGCAATTGTAACTAGATGCACAATTAATCAAATACAATAAAGTACCTATAAAATTAGGTGCTTCTTTCTTTGTTGTATAAAAATTACACATTAAACGTGAATTTGAACTAAATGGACATTCGGTTAGACAACGCTCCTTAAAATAACCTTAATTTAACTATAGATTTAATAATATCTGAAAACTGAATGGTATAATTTTCTAAAAAGATTTAAATAAAGTTTATATTAGAAAAAGGGGAGAGAGAAAATTTTTCAGAAACTCAAGTTTTATTCAATGAGCGTTTTAATTAGTTCAATGTTAGGATTCAAGTCTTATGAAACGGCCACTTTTATATTGAGTGGCGTTGAAGCCATGCATATGATGAAAAAAGGACAACTTCACCCACAGGTGAAGTCTGCTCAAAATGAAGTTGGATTCATACATAAGTTGTTTGGAATTGCTGCTTAAGACTAGATTCCACTAGGAAACTTTTCGCCTCTTTATATCTTTCCTAAGTATTTGCACCAGAACCATTCAACTTATATCCATATTAGATCTTCTGGGGAAAGATTTTTAACAATTAAGCCCCTTCTTCCCTTATTTATAATTTTTAAATTAAACCGTCCTCTATAGTATACTGAAGGTGTGGTGTTTTCTGATGGGGTATGCCGTAAAATCAAAAGGGATTTAACCTCTTCTATCTTCTTTTCAGAATAACTTTCACCATTAGGGAATTCTATTATTCCTAATCTAATCTTTATTTCGCTTGCATCAAACAGCCACTCCTTATGGAATTCCCTTATCTTTTGTATAAAGTGTCCTTGGGCTTTTCCTATATAGAGAAATGTTTCTTTTCCAGCACATACTCTAAAGATTGCAAATATTCCTTTCTTAAAAGCTTCTTCTCTATTATAAAAATCATTAAAACTATACGATCCATACCATTTAATATGTACTGTTTCTATTAATTCCACCTCATTTTTCGGCAACTATATTACTTCGAAATATTTTATTTATTCGAAATTCATAGTCCTATTTACATGCATTAGAAGTTGCGCTTTTTTATAATACATTTTAATATTAAGAACTTCAATAATGAATATGTACATATCTTCAAGCATGTAAAGATTTATAGCCTGCACTAAGTTGTCAGAACTGTACAGAACGAAATCATCTATATGGGGTCACCATACATGCCCATCAACTTATAAGAAATTAATAGAAGTTGCATCTATATTGAGAAATTTATTACAAAATTAGCTATAAATGATTCAAAACCCGAAAGTAAACTTTTAGATAAAAGTTTACTTTCGCATTTATAAAAAATAAAAAGCACCTTTTAATGTTTTAAAAGTGCTTTAACTTGATGTTGATGTGACGGAACCTCAAGTATGTAGAAATTTAAAAAAGTCCCTTCATAATGCTTAAAGGGACTTTGCTCACACAAATGATAATTTTTATAAATAATTGCGGGATAATGAGCTTACATTACTGCTTTTAAAAGTTCTTGTACAAATGGAATGATTCCACCTACAAATTTTAAAACTGCCATTGCGATTGCCATAGTATTTCCTCCTCTTTTGTTGTTGCTAAGATGTTATTTATCTTTATGCCTTTATTATAGTAAGCACTTATAATTATATCAATATATTTTTATATGCAATATTGCATATAGGGCAATGTTATACATTTAGACAAAAATTAGACCTCTATTAGTCATTCTTTAATGGTACCATAGCGAGGTGAGAGTCTTTAAGGGGTCTCCTTAATAGGAGGAAACGAATATGGAAAGAGTGCAAGCGATTATTGACAGTAATCTGAAATTCAAGAGCTGGGTTAAACAGGTACTAGCTATAGGCGGAATATTAGGTTTCTTCTACTTGGTGTTATATGTTTTATGTTTCTTATTTGTTATGTAAATATATGGTACAATTTGAGCTTTCGTAACCTGGTGGAAATGATGGAAGAACGAGGAGTATCAATCGCTCACACAACCATTATGCGTTGGGTTCATCAATATGGGCCCCAATTAGAAGAGAAAGTACGATATCATCTTAAATCAACAAATGACTCATGGAGAGTTGATGAAACCTATATCAAAGTAAAAGGTCAATGGATGTATTTATATCGTGCTGTAGATTCCGAAGGGAACACCATTGATTTTTATCTAAGTAAATCAAGAGATAAACAAGCAGCCAAGCGCTTTTTCAAGAAAGCCTTGGCTTTTTCGTACGTGTCTAAACCACGTGTGATAACAGTAGATAAGAACCCTGCCTACCCTGTAGCGATTCAAGAGTTAAAAGAAGAGAAACATATGCCTGAAGGCATACAACTAAGGCAAGTTAGATATCTCAATAATATAGTGGAACAAGATCATCGTTTTATTAAGAAACGCGTGCGTTCTATGTTGGGATTCAAGTCATTTAAAACGGCAACTTCTATATTGAGAGGTGTTGAAGCCATACATATGATGAAAAAAGGACAAACCTCTCAAGGGGGATGATATTATCCCCTTAAGGTAGACAGTGTAAAAAGACCATGAATACACATGGATGTTACACTTTTACTTGGAGGGGATTTTATTATGGTTAAAAAAGGGGATAAATTTCAAACTTATTCAGATAAATTAAAGATACAAGTTGTAAAAAGTTATTTAAATGGTGAGGGTAGCCAATCAGCTATAGCGAAAAAATATAAGCTTAGAAGTAGAACACAGTTAATGAATTGGGTCCGGAAATATCAAGAAACAGGTGATATTTCAGACTTGCGGGGGCAAAATGGTGGTAATAACGGCTTAAAAAACCTCTTAAAAGGTCATCCTCGTACGAAGTTCGATAGTATGGAAGAAGAATTGGAATACTACAAGGCGCAAGTGGCTTACTTAA
>NZ_PCOH01000084.1:0-6824 GCF_002976445.1 Bacillus sp. MYb56 | reverse complement strand
AGGTATTCATAATGTGTTCTAAATCAACTTTGATGTACTGAGACTGTTTTTTTACTGTCCCATTTCGAAAGTATTCAGGAAACTATTAGGATATTTTTTCTTACTATATGCATACTAAACGTACTATAAAAGGTACATAGAAAGTGAGGGAATCATGGCTAAATTTTTGAAGCGTTTAAAATATAGAGACAATCCTAAGTCATTTTCAATACGAGACAATACTCATTTTCAGAAAAAAAATATTGAAGACTCCCTCTTAGGCGCTGATTTATCGAAAAACATAGCTGATATTCAGAATATATTTCGTCAAGCACCTGATTTAGTGATTCGCCGGTTTCAAATAAAAGCAGATGGATTAGAAGCCGCTTTAGTATATTTGTCTGGATTAACAGATAAAGAATTGATTCAAAATCATGTTCTAAGTCCTTTGATGAATAGTGATTTTGATACCAATACGGAACTTCCAATTCCATTAGGACAAATCAAAATTATTAATACGTGGAGTCAGATTGAAAATGCTATTTTTGGAGGAGATAGTGTTTTATTAATCCACAGTCGAACAACAGCACATCAATTGGATACGAAAGGTTGGCCACAAAGAAATGTTGAAGACGCTCATTACGAAATAGCTCTAAAAGGTGCGCATCAAGGATTTACAGAAATTAGAAGTCAAAATATCGCAATGATTCGAAGGTATATTCCTCATCGTGAATTAACGGTAAAAGAAATAGTAATTGGTGTACGAAGCAAAACAAGGATTTCTATTTTATATTTGAAAGATGTAGCTTCTGAAGATGTGCTGAAGGAATTAGAAACACGGATTCATAATATTACAGTCGACGCTGTTGCTAGTAATGGGGAGCTTATAGAATTCATTGAAGATAACCCGTACTCACCGTTTCCACAATTTATATTAACTGAAAGACCTGATTTGGCCGTATCTCACATTCTACAGGGCAGATTTGTAACTGTAATGGATCATTCGCCTAATGTGTTAATTGCTCCAACAAATTTTATTTCCTTTTTTCAAGGAGTGGATGATTACGGTACAAGGTGGTTAGTTGCTTCGTCTATTCGGATGCTTCGTTTTATCTCCTTTATAATTGCTTTATTTTTGCCTGCGAGTTATGTTGCGTTTATTTCCTTTAATTTTGAAGTTATTCCTGTAGAGCTGTATTTATCTATTGCAGAATCAAGAACGCGCGTACCCTTTTCTCCAGTTATGGAAGCGTTACTTATGGAAATAACATTGGAAACGATGAGAGAAGGGGCTTTACGGATACCTACTCCGATCGGTCAGACAGTTGGAGTTGTAGGTGGTATTGTCATTGGACAGGCGGCTGTTCAGGCGGGAATTGTAAGCAACATTATGATTATTGTTGTTGCTATTACAGCCATCTCTTCTTTTGTTATCCCTAATTATGATATGGGAGCGGCAGTAAGACTTTTACGCTTTCCGATGATGCTAGCAGCTGCCTTATTTGGAATTGTTGGACTTGTTATCGGGTGGATGACTTTAATTGGACATCTAATCAGTCTTGAATCGCTAGGTACTCCTTACGGAACGCCATTAGCACCGTTTCGCTTTGCAGATATGAAAGATGCTTTTTTACGCTTTCCTTTATGGGCAATAAGAAGGCGTCCTAAGGGTAATGGAACCATTCAATCTATTCGACAAGGAAAGAATCCTAATAAAAGGTGAAATTATGAAAAAGTATGCCTATAATGACATCACTCTTATGCAGTATATTGTTTTAATCAATGGAATGCAGGTGGCCACTGGTGTTTTATCACTTCCGCGCGTGCTTGCAGAAAACGCTGGAACAGATGGATGGATAGCTATATTGATTGGTTGGATATTCTCCACAATATCAGGTGTTTTTATCGTGAAAACTGCTGCAAGATATCCCGAGGACACGATTTATGACATTCTTATACGATTGTTTGGAAAAATAGTAGGGAAAGCATTCGTTGTTATTTACATGATGTACTTCGCTTTTTATACTTGTATCGTTCTTGTAAACGCTATGCTTTTTCTTAAGGGATGGCTTCTTCCGAAAACGCCTGACTATATCGTTATCTTTTTGTTTTCGATTCCTACCTTTTTTGTTGCGCGTAACGGTCCTCGTATTATAGGGCGATACTCCGAACTTTTTTTTTATATGGCGCTTTGGATTCCGTTGTTTTTTTTGATACCGCTTAAAGAGAACGGAAGTTGGATGCCCTTCTTTCCGCTATTAAAAGAAGGATGGAAACCTGTATTAACGGCTGTACCGACCACTATTTTTGCTTATTTAGGGTTTGATATTGCTTTCTTTTTATATCCTTTTTTACAAAAAAAACAGTATGCAGTCCATGGAATGGTTATTGCAAACACATTAACGATGTTATTTTATTTATTTACTACTATTGTTTGTTTTGCTTATTTTAGCCCTGATAGCATTACGCAATATAATCAACCGGTACTAAATTTAGTGAAAGTAATTGAATTTCGTTTTTTAGAACGTTTTGACATGATTTTATTGGCTGTTTACTTAACCATTGTTTCCACATCATGGATTCCTGCCCTATACTGTTCTGTATTTTGTTCAAGCCAATTACTTGGAAAACAAGATCATAGCTCTCATGTAGTTGTTCTTTTATTGCTCATTATCGGCATCATATTTTGGACTCATCCTAGTTGGAATGAAGCCGAAATTTGGCAACAGGTATTTTCGAATGCTGGATTAGGATTAACCTATATATTACCTATCATTTTATGGCTGTACTGCTGTCTATATGAGAAGTTTCGCCAGGGGAGGATACATTGAAAAGAAAAGTACTATGTTGTATTTTATTATCGGTGTTCATGATGACTGGATGCTTTGATCAAACAAATGTTGAAGATGTTTCTCTTACTCTTGTTCTTGGTATTGATTTAGATCGTAATGATAATTTATTAGTGTATATATCTAGCCCTGTTTTCAATAAAGAAGCAAAGATAAAAGAAGAAACTACTGGTGTGAAATCTGCTACGGTTCGAAAATCTAGAGACAAATTTGATGCTACGGTTATGGCGCTTACCGCGGGAAGTAAAACACAGGTTATTTTAGTTGGAAAAAGGCTACTGAAACGAAAAAACTGGGAAAATCACCTCGATCCATTTTACCGAGATCCCAAAAATACAGTTACCGCAAGGGTTGTCGCTGTAGATGGACCTGTTTCGGACGTCATCTTCTATAGCCCAAAAGATAAGCCGCGGCTTCCTATATATTTAACAAAACTAGTTGATACCGCTTCTTTAAGAAATATCACAGTAAAAACAACTCTTCAAGAACTATATGAACAAAGAGCAGACAAAGGGGTAACAGCAAATATTACTGAGGTGAAAAAAAAGAATAAAATATGGGTGACAGGTACAGCTTTATTGGATGAAAAAGGAAAGTATAAATTAACGCTAAAATCTGATGAAACCAAACTATTACGCATTTTGCAACAAAGAACTACAGGTGAGTTTCCATTCACAATTCCAATTAAGCTAAAGTCGGATAGCCAAGATAAAGATTGGATAAGTTTTACTGCCAATGGTATTAAAGTAAAGACAAAGGCAAGATATGATAATCATTTTATATTTAATGTAGATGTAAAGATGAGAATCGGTATTACAGAACGGCTTTTTTCGTTTAATACAAAAAAGGACGCAGCAAAATTACAAAAAGCGATTGAAACTAAGCTGGAAGCTGATTTCAAGCAATTAATACAAAAAATGCAAACTGCCAAAATCGACCCTATTGGGCTTGGAGGATATGCAAGAACTTACACATATCCAGAATGGAAAAAAGTCCAAAATAAATGGAATAATGAATTAGCAAAGGGCGATGTAAACGTCAAGGTTAAGATTAAAATTGGCGGGATGGGAACGATTAAGTAACACGAATTCAACTGGAATTCGTACTAAAATTGCAAGTACCTTCTATTTTAGAAGTGGAAATGTCTTTAATAGGGTTTACGCCCCATCACAATCAAGCTAAGAAAAGCAAATACCCCAAAACGAGAAAATTGGCATCTCCAGGTGAAAAGGTACAATTTTTTATTTTGGGGTGCTATAAAATTTTTAAGTTGATGGACATGGGGTCACCATATCAAAAAAAGAAAATTGTACGTTTGGACACAATCTGGACACATTCTTATTTGTAATAGAAAAGGCACCCGAATGAGTGCCTTTTCTTTGGTTTATAATCTTATTTTTTTAATTAGATTGAAAATGCTAAATGATAAACACTTTATAATTTATTTAAATCTACATATTTAGTACGACCAGATTCATAGTAGTAATATAAATCAACATTATCATATCTGTGTGTGAATCTACCAGAGTATAAGTAGTTATCTCCATCTGCTAGTGATAATGAAGCTGAACCTGATTTTCTGTCTTTTACTTAGATGTAAGTGCAACTAAGACATCAACTGGATACTCAACTGAGTCTTTTACTTTGTATTTAAATGGAGCTTGTTTACCCAACGCTTTAAATACTTGATTTGTAGGTTCATTATTTTCCCAATCAGATATCCATTTTTGTAATCCTGCACCTGGAGCAACTGAGTAATTAGCTACTTGTTGATATAATGCTGTTCTATATTGATCATATGCATAATCAGCAGGCTTTGGATTAAAGTCAAATGTTTTTGTAACGGTACTTTCTGAATTTAGAGTAAAACCATAACCAAAACTTGCAGTTAATGATTGATTTACTTTTGCAACCCCCTCAAGACCTACTTCCATCCCAATTGTATATGATAATCCTACAGTTACATTATGCGAAACACCACTTGTAACTGCTTTGCTCCAATGATAACCTGAATTTTTATCTATTACATTTGAATCAATTAATTTCCAGCTCACGTTTTTCTTTAATTTAGTATCGGATAAAGCAGGATTAGTTTTAGGAATTGCTATTGAATATAATACCTCTCCTTTATTTGCTGTTTTACTATATGATTCTCCATCTTGAAGCCAAGTACCATCAGCTTTTAAAATCTTATAGCCTTCATATTTAATTACATTATTGATACTAGTTCCATTATCATTAGCAACTACATCTACATATACATAATCAATTAAAGCTCCATCGTTTGTAGACACATGCCATTCATTAGGAAACTCTTCATAAGGACCTGTAGGAATGTAAGGAAGCGCCATACCATTTCGCTGAATTTGTTCTGCCGTCATAGGTGCTTTTGCCTCTTGAGAACTTATTACTACTGGAAGGTTTCCTACTTTCGTAGGAGTATCAGTAGCCGCAGAAGAAAATCCTGGTGCTACGAATAAAGCTGTACTTAATACAAATGCTGCAGGAATCATTTTTTTCATATTTATACGATTCATGTTATCTTTCCCCTTTTTTTATTATTTCTAGAAGAATAAGTTATATGTTACTTATAATTTCTACTGTCGATTAAACTAAGATCAATTTCGATAAATTTATCTTAGTCTATAAATCTTTCAAAAGACTTTCGTAAATGTTACAAAAGTCTTGCAAATATATAATAAAAGAGTATCTAAATGTTTTTCTGATTCCTAAAAAACTTGCGGCTTATCCACGGTAGAATAGATTATCTGTAACTTTACGTGAAATAGGAAGGATTGAAAGAACTTTATATACGTTAGAATGGTTACAGAGTCCCGAACTTAGAAAACGTGTACATGTTGGTTTAAATAAAGGCGAAGCAAAACACGCACTTGCTCGAGCCGTATTTTTTAATCGATTAGGGGAAATTCGTGATTGTTCTTATGAGGATCAATTACATAGAGCGAGTGGTTTGCAACTTCTTATTTCAGCAATTGTATTATGGTATACGGTATATATTTCGGAACTTAAGAATCTTAGCTTGATAGCGATGTGGCGAGACCCATATACTGAATATAAAATATGCAATTTTACATATTTGCGTATTAGGTAATGGTATATAGAATACTATGTTATTATTTTACAAACATTTTTAGATTAATCATTTAAAATGTTTAATTTATATAAATCCATTTTAATTTTTCAACATATAAGTCGCTGCTATGCAGAATAAAACATGACATGCACTTGCTTTCTCCTTTTGTTTTAAACCATTCCTGTGGCAGGGAAAGGCGCTTACCGCTTCTATGTATGGCCAGATACTCTCGTCCCCCTAAAAGAAAGGGGTTTTTAGGTCATTTTGTTCAATTTGTATTTATATAAAAACAGTTTATTTTCAGTGAGTTTATCAGATTATAATGAGTTTGTTTAATGGAATAAAGCTATATTATTATACTTTCCGGTGTGTTTTTTTAGATTTAATAATATATGTACAGTGTTTAACTTAGAATTACTATATGCTAGATTTGAGGTTTACACTCAAAGTCTATAATGTTTTAATGGAAGTAACAGCCATATATATCCATTGCAATTATTCGGCATACCTACTATTCAGAATACAATATGATCTGCACTTGCTTTCTCATTTTGATGTGGTGGGAAAAAGTCATGACCGTTTCTATACGCGGTCAGATGCTCCCCTTCAAAATTATATATAGGTATAATTTTGACTTGTATGAAATAAGAGAGGGGGGATAAGTAAATTTAAGAAGTAGCCATAGTAAGAAGAATATTTATTGTATTAACTTAATAAAGGGATATAAAGGGATAGTGAGGAAATCGACGTTTCGTATGAACGTTAGAATGGATTTAAATGAAAGGACTGATTTATATTAGTAGAAGAAAGAATCATAGATTACAAAAACCAATGAAAGTACTTATGGCATCTGCTGTTTTGACAACGACATTATTTACATCTATGACTGTAAATAGTTTGAA
>NZ_PCOH01000083.1:0-6936 GCF_002976445.1 Bacillus sp. MYb56 | reverse complement strand
TCAAACTCTCCAATAAAGTTAGTTTGTCTAGCATCTAAAAATAAAAATTGACGTTCACGTTGTTTGTTTCGTTCAGTTTTCAAAGAACTTGTTTGCCGCTCATTTGCGACTCCCTTATGTTAACATTTTCATATTTCAATGTCAACCAAGTTTTTTTATTTCTTTTGTCGCTTTCTGCGTTGTTGCTATCGGCGACTTGTCCTATATTACACCTCAATACTCTAATCGTCAACACCTTTTTATAAAGAAATTTAATTTAGTACCTTTGCACTCTTTTAACTCTAGATAAGGACCTACAAAGATCTCATTAAAATAGAAACCATCGTCTACTTTTCTTTACCAATCTATCCTTCTAAATACTATTCAATTTAGGCACTTCTCTATTTCAAAGGACTCGCTTCCCCCATCTTACCGAACTCATACAATTGATTCTTTTCAGCTAAACTAGCAACCTTATTTTAACAATTAATAGTATATAATTAGAAAGTTGCTTTATTTTTTATTACCGCTCCCTATCCCCCTTTGTTTATCAAGTTGTAATATCAATAACATTCTATTAGAAACAGGTGACGATATGAAAGATATACGTATTCTTATAGCAGATGACGATAAAGAAATTCGAGACTTATTAAAAAGATATTTAGAACGAGAATTATATATGGTAGATACTGCAATTAATGGAGAAGAAGCGTTGTGCTTATTTAACCAAAATAACTACAACCTCGTTATATTAGATCTTATGATGCCGAAAGTAGATGGTATCGAAGTGTGTAGAAAACTTAGAGATACAACCAACATTCCTATATTAATGCTAACTGCTAAAGATCACGAAGTTGATAAAATTTTGGACTTAAGCATAGGTGCTGATGATTATATTACGAAACCTTTCAGTATTCACGAAGTGGTTGCAAGAGTAAAAGCTCTTATGCGACGTTTTTTAGTTCTTGGAAGTAACACTAACGTACAAGAGAAAACAACTTTAACATTTAAAGGACTAACTATCGATTTTAAAAAATACACAGTCCATACGAACGGAAAAGAAATCAACTTAACTGGAAAAGAACTTGAACTATTAAAATTCTTCGCTTCAAACCCAGAGCAAGTATTTACGAAAACACAACTCTTTCGGAATGTATGGGACGATAATTATATAGAAGATGATAATACAGTTATGGTGCATATTAGAAAGCTTAGAAAGAAAATAGAAATTGATTCTTCCAATCCAAAATTCATTCAGACTGTATGGGGAATCGGTTATAAGTTTGTAGGTGAAAAGGTTGAAAAATGATAAGGTCCTCTTTCTTATTTCATTACAACTTATCATTTGCGGACTTTTAAATATAGATATGGGATACCATGTAAAAATATCTTTATTTATTGCTCTTATCATAATCACAATATATCTTTTCTTTTCAAGAGTTCACTTTATTCAAAGCAACGAATCGATGGTTACTAAATTAAGCCGTGCACTTAAAGGGAATTTACAAACGAGGCTATTCACAAATAACGACCGTTCACTAAATAGTATCGTGTTTTCAATAAACGACTTAATAACTGCATTAGAAAAGGGCCAGATCGAAGCAAGGAAATCCCAAGAAGCTAGAAAACAACTTTTATCTAATATCTCACATGATATCCGGACACCACTTACTTCTATTATTGGATATATTGATGCTTTAAAAGATGATGTCGCTGCTTCTGAAGTAGAAAAGCAAGAATATCTTGAAATACTTTATAAGAAATCGAATGACTTAAAACATCTGGTCGATGAAATCTTTAATATGGCCAAGCTAGATGCTGATGAATTTCCATTAAAAGAAGAAGAACTCGATTTTTCTGAGGTTACTAGAGAAGTATTAATCGAATTTTTACCCGAGCTATCAAAACATAACATTGAACTACAAGTTCTCATACCAGAATCTACTTCCCCTATTATTGCAGATCACCTTAGCCTTATACGAATTATAGGTAATCTAATAAAAAACGCTATCCATCACGGAAAAGCTGGGAAAATAGTAGGAGTCGAACTACTAGAAACCAATACAGAATATGAGATTCTTATTTGGGACAAGGGACCCGGTATTCCAAAACATGATTTACAAAACGTATTTAAGCGGATGTACCGCAGCGAACAATCAAGAAATCCTTCTTACGGTGGTAGTGGCCTCGGACTTTCTATTTCTAAAGCCCTCGTTGAAAAAAATGGTGGGCGTATATGGGTTGACAGTATTCCTTGGGAACGAACTACTTTTGGTTTTTCCGTCCCAAAACACACTACTTTTAAGAAATAGTTAAGAAATGATTAATATGCAGTTAAACCTTCCTTTTTATTATGTAATTAAGAACTTATAGAAAGTAGGTGCCCCCTATAAATACAATTATAAAAACGACAAACCTTACTAAAGTTTATAGGAACCAAAAGTCAGTAGATAATCTAAATATAAATGTACAGCAAGGAGAGATTTATGGATTCATAGGGCGTAACGGTGCTGGTAAAACAACTACAATCCGTATGCTGCTTAGTCTTATAAAACCTACAAGTGGAAATGTAGAAATATTCGGTGAGGATTTACTTCGGAATCCAAAAGACATTTTAAGAAGAATCGGTTCTATCGTTGAAGTCCCTGGATTTTATGAAAACTTAACTGCAAGAGAGAACTTATTAATTAATGCAAAGATAATTGGTGTTCACAAAAGGAATGCAATTGAAGAAGCATTAGAAATTGTAGGCTTGCAGCACGAAACAAAAAAATTAGTAGGAAAATACTCTTTAGGAATGAAGCAACGCTTAGGAATCGCACGTGCTCTTCTCCATTATCCTGAACTACTCATACTAGATGAACCAACTAACGGACTAGATCCAATCGGTATTAAAGAAATGCGAAAACTCATTAAATCTTTAGCTCAAGAAAGAAATATAACGATACTCATTTCTAGTCATATATTAGCTGAGGTGGAACAACTAGTCGATCGTATGGGAATTATTCATGAAGGAAGGTTATTAGAAGAAGTTTCTCTTGATACACTGCGTAAAGCCAATCGTAAGTACATAGAATTCCAAGTAAATAATGATAATAAAGCTGCGATGCTATTAGAAAATCATTTTCAAATTTTTGATTATGAGGTACATGATGAAGGAAATATTCGCGTTTATTCTCACTTTGGACAGCAGGGACACATCAACAGAACATTAGTTCGTAACGATATTGAAGTATTAAAAATTGTGATGAGCGAAGATAGACTAGAAGATTATTTCACCAAACTAGTTGGGGGTGGCACAATTGGTTAATCTGCTTTATACAGAACTATTAAAATTGAAACGATCCAATATGTTTTTGATTAGTATTATCGGAGCAGGTGTCGCGCCATTTTTAGTGGTTGTAGCTTCTTATATACACATGAAGACAAAGCAACCTACTCCAACTATTTTATTTGGTCAACTATTCACTGAAGTTAACCTATACACTACTTTAATTATAGGATTCCCCTTATATGGAGTTGTGATCGCTTATCTATTTACCCGTGAATACACGGAAGATACATTAAAAAATTTGCTAACTATCCCAGTATCACGTATTAGCTTTATTATAAGTAAGTTTATCCTTCTATTCCTTTGGATCATGATGCTAACTTTAGTTGCTTGGACGCTAACTTTATTATTAGGGCTAATAGGTAGCTTCCCTGGGTTTAGTATCACCTTACTTTTAGGCTCTCTCATAAAATTTTTAATATGTGGTGGACTTCTCTTTCTTTTGTCTTCACCTATTGTACTACTAACTCTTGTAATGAAGACCTATGTACCGCCTATTATATTAACAATCATTATTACAATGACTAACCTTATGATCGTAAATTCAAAACATAAAGACCTATTCCCATGGACCGCTACTCTAGATATAGCAAATAACGAATTACAACCGACTTATCCATCAGAGTATTCTTATATCATCATTGCAGTAACAGCGATTTTCGGATTTATTACAACACTATTCTATTTTAAAAGGGTGGATATTCATTAATTTATAGGAGTGAAACTATGAGCGATCTTATCATTGCCTTCATACTTGGTATTGTAGAAGGGTTAGCTGAATTTTTACCCATCTCTTCTACTGGCCATCTTATATTAGTCGGACATTTATTAGGTTTTGAAGGAGAAAGGGCAAAAACGTTTGAAATTGTCATACAGTTAGGGGCAATTTTAGCTATCGCGATTTTATATCATAAACGCCTTGTTTCTTTATGTAATATTAAACCCCTTCTACGGAAAGAGAAAAAATTCAATGCATTACATGTTTTTCTCGGTGTATTCCCAGCAGTAGTTGTTGGCCTATTATTACATGATGTTATTAAAACATACTTATTTCAGCCGTATACTGTCGTAATCGGACTTGTAGCAGGAGCAATTCTTATGATTTTTGCAGAAGCAAAAAAAGCAGAGGCAACCGCCTTTTCACTAGATGATTTAACATACCGTCAAGCATTAACAATTGGATTATTTCAATGCTTAGCAGTATATCCGGGCTTCTCAAGGGCTGGCTCTACTATTTCTGGAGGTCTATTAGCGAAAGTAAATTATAAGGCTGCATCTGAGTTCTCTTTTCTCATTGCCATTCCTGTAATGGCCGGAGCTACAGGGTTAGACTTATTAAAAAGTTGGAAGTATTTAAGTGTAGATGATATTCCTATGTTTGCGGTAGGATTCATTACCTCCTTTCTTGTAGCAATGCTAGCGGTAGTAACTTTCCTGAAACTTTTAGAAAAGATAGGTTTAAAACCTTTTGCATATTATCGTATTTTGTTAGCTATCTTATTTACACTTTTCGTATTGTTATAGCTTCATATAAGCCACATATTATTAAACCGATATTCAAGGAATATCGGTTTTTATCTATTTCACCTCTAGTATTACTCACTTCAATATGGCATAGTGGGTAATAGATCAACATTAATAATCAGAAAATTCTTCACTATCAATCGACACTTCATTAAAATATGTAACGTTAAAAGCTATATTTGAAATCCGAACCTAGTAATAGCATTTCTTCTTTAAACACATATAATGAATTAAAAATAAACACCTCAATTGATTGAATATCCCCATTACACCATTATAGAACAAACGTTCCATTCCACTACTTCCTTGTATTTAAGTAATCGTACTATATTTCACTTGCACTTATCTTCTCTACGAAAGACTCCCAATTATAAGATTTAAGGAGGTTTCATCCTATGTCTATATACACAATTAGAAAAGCAGATCGAATTGCTAACAAATCATTTAGTTTCATTTAATAGTATTAACAGCACCATCGGCGAAGTCGGTATTATAGATGAACTATATGGTATTTTAAAAAGCTTCCCTTATTTTCAAGAATATCCTGAGCATGTATGGATTCAATATGTCCCTCATGATCCAATAGGGAGGAAAAATGCATTTGCGTTTGTAAAAGAGAAACATGATTCAACTTCTACTATTATCTATCCTTCTCATTTAGATACGGTTGGCATTGAAGACTTCGGATCGTTAAAAGAACATGCTTTCTCTCCTGAAACACTCGAACAATATTTTCAAACCGATGCAAAACCTGGAGAGTGGCTGTTCGGCCGTGGTTCTCTTGATATGAAAAGCGGCGCTGCCATTCATCTAGCCAATATACTATACTTCTCAGAACATGTGCATTTATTTGAAGAAAATTTACTTCTCTTATTCGATGAAGAAGGGGAACATCGTGGAATTATCTCTGCCTTAACCGAACTCGAAAGACTGAAGCAAGAAAAACAATTACAGTATCGTTTGGCTATTAACAATGATTTTATAACACCTTTATATGATGGAGATACTTAGCGTTACATTTATACAGGAACTTCAGGTAAACTTCTTCCTTGTTTCTATATTTACGGAAGAGAAGTACATGTAGGTGATACATTGTCTGGCATTGATCCTAATTTTATTGCAGCCCAAATCACAAATAGACTACATAACAACTATATCCATTACCATACGAAACAATCCAGAAATTAAACATCCCATCTATTTATATGGGCGTCTACGGGAAAGATGGCCATAAATGGACAGAACGTGTTTACAAACCCTATTCATTCAGCGTATTATCTTTATTAATCCGTAATACAACAATACAAATTTTAAATGACTACAAAGCTATTACAAATAAGCAAATTGTCCAGGGTTTATAAAGAAAATCAACTTTAGCTAAAGTGAGGTAAAAGTACAAATGAATCCATTAGCACAAACATATTGGGATACTTATTGGGGAAACAATGAAAAACCAGAATCTGTTACAGCTTGGCAATTTGGTGATTCTCCTGATTATCTCGCTAAACTAGTCATTGATGGTGTAAAAACCGCAACATGCTCCGGCCATATTTTTTATGAATTAGAAAACGAACCGCTACCAACAACCAATGATTATAGTATTGTACTCAATAGTCAAGATGAACCTGTAGCTATCATTAAAACAATAGAAGTAACTGTAACACCAATGAATGAAGTAACTGAAGAATTTGCTATAGCTGAGGGTGAAGGCGATCTTACTTATAATTACTGGAGAGACACCCATATACAGTTCTTTACAAAGGAACTAAGCGAACTTGGTCTTAGTTTTTCTGAAGATATGCTGCTCGTTTGCGAACGTTTTAAGCTTATCGATGTAAAAAACAAAGTGAAGCTATGATAAATAACGATTTTACCGGAAGTCCATACTAGATAAATACATTTATCTTTAAACAAATAAGCTTGTTATCAATGGATTTCTTGAGCCATTAATAACAAGCTTATTTCATTAAACACAAAAAAGACGAGTCATTCTGACTCGTCTTAAAGTTGCTTGGCGACGTCCTACTCTCACAGGGACAAGGTCCCAACTACCATCGGCGCTAGAGAGCTTAACTTCCGTGTTCGGTATGGGAACGGGTGTG
>NZ_PCOH01000082.1:0-7137 GCF_002976445.1 Bacillus sp. MYb56 | reverse complement strand
CACCTACTCACTTCGCGTTCCTTGAGGAAGGAGTCTTCTTGGCTAAAATGATAAATTTTTTTGCACTTTCAAAAACTTCAAAGCCTCTTTCTTCAAGAAACTTTACATTTTCTGATATGTCTATTTTTCTCCCCTCGTACCATCCCGCTTTTTTTAATTCTTCTATTTTCTTATTTGATATTTTCATTTTCATTCCTCCTAGTAATCAATGTTATAGAATCCAGAAAACGTTCTACTACAATTATCACAAGGTTCAGCAAAGCCACCTTGTAGGTTTTCCGTTCTAATCATAAAATTATCATAATGGTCGTAAACACATTGTTGGAAATGAAGATATCATTCATAGTGATTTTGTCTTTGACGCGCTCAAGCAAAACAAGAGATCATAAGGCTGCAAAGCGCCTTTTCAAGAAAGCCTTGCGGTCTTTTCATGTTTCAAAGCCATGTGTGATAACAGGCGATAAGAATCCAGCTTATCCTATAGCAATTGAAAAGCTAAAAAAAGAAAAAAGCATACCTAACGGTATGCGACTTAGACAACAAAAGTACTTGAATAACATAGTAGAACAAGATCATTGCTTTATAAAGAAGCGAATCCGTTCTATGCTAGGTCTTAAATCTTTTGACACAGCTACATCTATTCTTTCTGGAGTAGAAGCCATGCATATGATTAAAAAAGAACAGATTGCTTTACGGAACCAGTCTGGCCAAAATCAAAAAGAATTCATCCATCAATTGTTTGGACTTGCAACATAAGATACGATTCCGTTAGGAATATATATGCTTTATTCTCTTTTGTTTTATTTTTGCACAAGAACCTGTTTTAGACTTGATGCTTCCGCCTAATTATGTAAGTACAAACTATACAATATGTAACTTCTAACTATTCTTACTTAATCTTCTTCTCTCTTTTTCTAACCGTCTAAAAATCACACAGATAACACCGCCCGCCACTGTAAACAGAATGCCAGGCACCAATAATAAAAGTCCTCCTCCACTCATCCAAATTAACGCTATTCCTAAAATCAAACATATAATTCCAATTATCATCTGACCTCTTTACCACCCTTTACATAAAATTTCACCATGTTTGTAAAAACATTCTGATAAAATTATACCTCTTTACTTATAACAAACTCAACACTACTAAACTATCTGTTTCTCCCCCTTTCCTTCAAGAAATAAAACCCTAAGATTCCATTTTTCTCATACTATATATTATTATAATACTATATAGTATGATAGAGTAACAACGAGAGGAGATTATTATGGTAACGATTGGAATTGACCTAGGAACAACGAATAGTTTAGTAGCCTATTGGACGGATCATGGTGCAACCCTTATCCCAAATGCACTTGGCGAATATCTTACACCATCTGTCATCAGTGTTGATGAGAGCGGTGAAGTTTTAGTCGGACGCATCGCCAAAGAACGGCTGATTACCCATCCGCACGTTACAGCATCAACGTTTAAGCGATTTATAGGAACAGAGAAAAAATACGAGTTAGGTATGTATACATTTTCTTCAGAAGAACTTTCATCTTTTATCATTCAATCTTTAAAACAAGATGCAGAAGCTTATTTAAACGAAGCGGTTACTGGTGCTGTCATTAGCGTACCTGCTTATTTCAACGATGCTCAGCGCAAAGCGACAAAACGAGCTGCTGAAATTGCTGGATTAAAAGTTGAACGTCTCATTAGTGAGCCAACGGCAGCTGCTATCGCTTACGGACTGAATCAGGAAGCGGCAGAGACAAAATTTCTTGTATTTGATTTAGGCGGCGGAACATTTGACGTGTCCATTTTGGAATTATTTGAAGGAGTGATGGATGTTAAATCAATCGCCGGCGATAATTATCTTGGAGGCGAAGACTTCACAAACAGTCTCATGTCCTTTTTTTTAGAGTTACACCAACTCGATTCCGATTCCCTTGACTCAAAAACGCTATCTTTAATTTATGCACAAGCAGAACGTTGCAAACTTACATTATGTAATGAGCCTGCCGCGATTATGAAAGTCGTTATTCATAATGAGACGTATGAAACTCGCATTAACAGAAGTGAATTTGAAAAATTAGTAACCCCGCTCCTCTTACGGCTTCGCTATCCGATTGAACGCGCACTTCGTGATGCGTCGCTAAACCCTAAGGATTTAGATGCTGTCATTCTAATTGGCGGGGCGACAAGGATGCCGCTTATCAAATCCGTCATTTCTAAAATCTTCGGACGCATGCCTCATGCGAATATTAATCCTGATGAAACGGTTGCTTTAGGTGCTGCGATTCAAGTTGCTTTAAAAGAACGAAACAAAGCACTAGAAGAAGTTATCTTAACGGATGTTTGTCCATATACATTAGGAACTAGTGTTGTTCAAGCGTTCGGAAATGGACAACAAGAATCCGGATACTTCTTCCCGATTATTGAACGAAATACACCGATTCCTGTAAGTCGAGTGGAACGACTTTATACTGTCAATGATAGACAACACTCCATACTTGTCGATGTTTATCAAGGAGAAAACCGCTTGGTTAAAAATAACTTAAAACTTGGCGAACTTAAAATTAAAGTCCCTCCTGCTCCTGCTGGACAAGAGGCGATTGACATTCGTTATACATATGACATAAATGGCATTCTCGAAGTCGAGGTAATAAGTACAACAACTGGAGAGAAAAAAAGAGCAATTATCCAACAAAATGCCGGAAATCTTACAGAAAAAGAAATTGAAGCTAGACTACTAGAATTGAAGGAAATTAAAATTCATCCACGAGACCGGTCCGAAAACCGATTGCTGCTCGCAAAAGGCGAACGGCTCTATGAAGAATTACTCGGTGACGAACGCCAGAAAGTCGCTATCTTGTTACAGCAATTTGAAAATGCGCTCACAACGCAAAATGATAAAAAAGTGAAAGAAGCTGCTCATATATTAAAAGAGCATTTAGAGAATATTGAAAGGTGGGTCAGTCATTCATGAGCATTTGGGAAACGTTAGAAATTGAGCCTACCGATAATATTGCAGCTATTAAAAAGGCTTATGCAAAACTTCTAAAGATTTATCATCCCGAAGACGATCCTGAAGGATATCAGCGGCTGAGAGAAGCATTTGATAAAGCGATAAAAAGCGCAAAACAAATGAAGACCGCACCTCCCTCTCAACTAGAAAAAACAGATGAAAACGAAGGGAATTCCTATATCCATCCTGTATCTCCTACATGGATGGATGGTGATGTTGAACTTACCACTACTCTCGTTTCAGAACATCCCGTTCACGCATTTACGGAAAAAATCGAGACGCTGTATAACGATTTCTTTGCACGAATCGAACCGAAAAATTGGGAAGACTTATTAAGTTCCGATGTGATATGGGACGTAGAACATGCGGCAGTGATTCAAGATATATTAATAGAATTTTTACAATATCATTACCATTTCCCCCGCTCGATTTGGGAACTTCTCGACAATGTATTTCGCTTTAGTGAGCAAAGAGAGGAGTTAGAGTTTGAATACGGTGAAGAAACGGTGCAATTTTTGCTAGAGAGAATGAGCGGCGAGAAGGAGATGCGTTATGATATTTTCAAGAAAAGTGATGATTTAGATTTTGAAGCGTATTTTCATTTACGTGAAGAAGTCCAGCTCACACTTATGAATAATAACTTAGAAACAGCAAAAAGTGCACTCGATTTTGCATACGAGCTTTATCAAGAAGATCCGGAACTTTTACGCATGCAGGGCATTTATTATTTGCGCATCGAAAATAAAGAACGTGCGTTACAATCATTCAATGACATACTTCTCATTTGCCCAGATGACCTGGATGGTTTACTGTATCGCGCTCAGATTTACTATGACCGCGGGCAGTTTGCAGATGCTATCAAGGACTGTGAGCATCTACTTTCGATTGAGCCGGAGCATATGGACGCACAGTTCTTATTAGTGAAGTATTCGTTCGAATCAGGTGATATAGAAACTGTAGCCACTAGGGGGTTAGATGTGGTAAAGCGTTATCCGGAGCGCGTAGAATTTCGCTCATACAGTATTCGAATTCACACTGAAATTCCAGAGAAGAGACAGAAACAAGAAATAAATACGAAGTTTATTATCCACTATGCGCTATATCTTTTATTTATATTTATTAGCCGCACCTGGGTTTATTTGATCTTTATGATTCTTATTGTTTTAACCCCATTACCATCTAAATATGCATTACTTCTCCTACTCCCACTTATTTGGGAAGCATGGAAATTCGTTAGGCTTAAAACATTAGCATAAGGAGGAGACAGAATGCCTGTTTTATATAAAAGAAAACGAGAGAAACAGCTCGAACTATATTTCCGCTGTCTGTCTTCCGTTTGTTTGAATTGTTTTTATCTTACAAACTACTTTACCCGATATGAATTCACCCTTATCAGAGACCGCTTTATTGGGAAACGTTTTTTGAAGAACGTGTTATGGGCATGGAAGATCGAAAATTCGACGGAGTTAAAAGAGAAAATCATTTGGTTTTTAGAAGAAGGAACACGGCAGGAATTTAATCGTATACGCCATCAATTGATTCCTCTTTCCGAGGCAGCGCGAAAGCAATTATCGAAAGACCATCCTGACTATGAAAAACTTTATATTGCTAATTACGGATTACATATTTTGACGGATTCCGGAATTGCAGCGTTTGATTATGCATGGTGTATCTGTTTATGTCGGGTCGGTAGAAGACTCGGTTATTTATCAAAACCGGAAGCAAAGAACTTTATGATACAGGCTGCACGACTTTCACAACATTCTTATTCAGATTGGCACGAGTATTTTAACGCCTTTCGTATCGGCAGCCACTTTAACGCAAATGATATAGAATTCATAAATAAAGATAAGTATAATATTAATTACGTATCGCACTTGTTTGATTATAAAAAAACTCTATTGAGTGTTGTTCCATGGGAAAATAATCTACTTAAAGATTTAAGGTGAACTCCCCCCCACTTACCGGTTATCACCGCTTGAAGTGGGGGCTTCCTGATTCTACAAGCATTGCCTATCTCTTACGAGATCCGGTCTTACACGCTCTCCACAGGCGTAGATTATACTGTTCGGACAAGACCTTGCCCTACAGTTATATAGATGTTATGTACATTTAATAAGCTGGCTGATACGCAATTTGCATTAAGCCGGATTTTTCAATGTTAATCGCTGCATTGTGGTCACGATCCAGTATAGTACCACCTTAATCATTTTAATATCATCTTTATTAAATTCCATAATAAGGTCGTTCAATCTACAATTAGGGGTTATTAAAACTTTCTTAATCCCTAAGATGCCTTGTTTTAAATTATTTATTATTTTATTCCTCCCCCGCTAACTCCAACTTTCCCCAATCAGAAGCTACATGTAACTCTCTATCCTGTTCCACTTCATTATTCATATGCTCCTATCTCCTTTCCCAATTATGTATTATTTTTGTACCGTGCTTTATAATCTACATATTCTTTTTTTGCATCTTGATTATTACTTTTTTGACTATTAAAGTATGTGTGTATCTGTAACATATATTCTACTACTTTTCCCTCTTCATTCTTTTTCTTGTAGTCTATATCAATACTGACTTGCAGTATCTGCATTGGCTCTTTTACTGAGTCAAAATGAAGTACAATTGTCGCCCCATCATATTCATCATATTGTATTTTTAGCTTGTCATTAATAATACTCTGAAATTCTGATTCAGTTAAGCTATATCCAACTGTATTAGGCTGATCAAATTTCTTTGTATCATCGCCTGGCTTCATCTTTAGTTTCCCTATTCCTTTTAAACGATCCACAATTAAGTTAACGTAAGAAACATCAACATTAGAATCTGGACTTTGTTCCTGCCCATTTTTATACATAATATTTGTACTATAAACGGTTTCTTTTTTATAATTTTCGTTTGTCCCTTTTTCCTTTTTATTCTCTATATCAGTAGCAATTGTTTGTGTTGTGTCTCCATATAAACTTTTATCTTTTGTATTATATACACCTTCTGTAGTTTGACGAATTGTTTTACTGTGCTCCCCATCTTCTTTTTGCTCGTACATACTGTATATACCTCTTTGTGTCACATGTGCATATCCATCATCACTCGCAGACATAACCTTCGTCATATCTCCTTCTTCCAAAGCCTTTACAAATGGTTCATAGTCAATCTTCGTTTCTCCTAAACTACACCCTCCCAATAAAGACGCGACTATTGTCATAATAATCATCCCCTTAACTTTCTTTTTCTTCATACCGTCACCTCGTTCGTTACTCTTGGCATTTTCAGTTTGATTATGTTTCCTTTAACATAATAGTATACTTCCTCTCCTATTAAAATCGTAATTGTCCTTCCCTGCTAATTGTAATTTCCCTTCGTCGGGAGATAAATTAAAACGCCCCATAATTAACCTCAACCCCTTCCTAATTATTTATTACTATTGAATTGATTTTTACATTCTAAATATTTCGTTTTTGAATTTTGAGTATTTTCAACTTTGTCACTAAAACTCGCAGCAATTTGTTGTCGATGTAACAACATTTTATCTTGATTATTTTTTTTATAATATCTTACTACTAAGGTTATTTCGGTTATACTCATTGGGTGGTCCTTAGTATCTTTGGCAGAATTAAAGCCGATAACAATTGATGCATTTCTAAATTTATCATATTCTAACTTCAAATTATCATTTATTATCTCTTTAAATTGTGACTCTGTTAAACTATAACTAATGCTACTAGGCTCACTAAACTCTTTTATATCTTTGGTGGGTTTCATTTTAACTATACCTTGTAAACCTTCGACAATTAAATTAATAGTCGACACATCTAATTTAGGATTTTCACTTTGAGCTTCACCATTTTTGTATATAATATTGGTACTATATATGTCCTCTTTTTTATAATTTTTTGTTGTATCTTTCTCTTTTTCACTATCAATATCAGTAGTTAATACTTGATTTGTATTTCCATATAAAACTTTATCTTTTGTATTGTATATTCCATCAATAGTTTGATATATCGTTCTATCATGCATCCCATCTTCTTTTTCTTCTTTAGTAACAAAAATCATTTGTTCTTTCAAATGCGCATACCCATCATCACTCGCAGACATTACCGTTTTCATATCTCCTTCATCT
>NZ_PCOH01000081.1:0-7179 GCF_002976445.1 Bacillus sp. MYb56 | reverse complement strand
CATTACTCGGTTAAAATCAAAGTCACTAGATAAGTTTAGACAAAATGAATTAGGGGTACAGCCGAGATACATTTATTTCCAAACACACTTGTGATCACGGATTTCCTTACTATTTTTCAACTTATTATCATACATCCTAATCATACAGTTGGAACAAAGTGTTTTCAGTAGCTAATAGATGGATGATTAGGGTGTACCCATAATAAACAAAACTGCATTTATAAGCCCTACAAATCGCATATGGAAATAAAAGTAAGCCTATGACCTGTTTTTACACGTATCTCGGCTGTACCCCTAGTACAATTATGTAGTAAACTTCATGCAGCCACTGGTACCTTACTCAGCCTTGAGGGCTTAAATAAACGCTTAAATACAAAGGCAGTTTTGTTTTTACAACATATTTTTCTTTATTGTTACAACAAAAACGCTGTGAACAAACACAGACTTTAACATTTAAAATAAATATGTTTATGCGTTTCAATAAAATATGAATACCATCTTAAAAAAACTTTAGATAAATGTAAAAAAAACTTTAGATAAATTTTATTTTTTCTTTCTATAATTTATGCATGAATATGAAAAATCTCTTTAAAAGATACACAACTTTTTTTGTAGTATCGAGGGGTTAAATGAGCTTTATTAACAGCAAAATCTACAATTGACAAGGAGAACACTTTATGAGTAAGAGAATAAACGAATTAGATTCAATACGAGGACTAGCGGCTATCACAGTGGTATTTGGACACTTTTGTTTAATGCTACCATCATTGCCTAATTCTATAAAACTATCGCCTCTTAGGTTTTTATGGGCTGGTGGGGAAGCTGTGATCATTTTTTATGTGCTCAGTGGTTTTGTGTTATCTATGGCACTCTATCATTCAAAAACAAATTATTGGGGATATTTAATTAAGCGATTTGTACGAATCTATATCCCTTATTATTTCTGGATATTCATCACCTTTGCTTTATTTATTTTGTTTTCACCATATGAAGTTACGGGACTACGAGATTGGTTCTATGATAAGTGGCAAGGGCCAATAACAAAATTAGATATTATGAATCACTTTGTACTTCTTAATAACTTTTTTACGGATAATTATAATCCGGTTATCTGGTCATTAGCTCAAGAAATGCGTATATCTATCGTGTTTCCCTTGTTATTCCTTCTGTTTTATAAACAGAGTTGGAAGAAAACGATACTGTTTGCTATGAGCTTTTCTTTAATTGGTATTTTCCTTAATATGTTGCATATTGGGAAAGCTGAGGGGTTTTATAATGGTTATGCCGATACACTGCATTTCACATCTATGTTTATGGTTGGAATGCTACTTTTTAAACATCAGGAAGAACTTACTCAATTATATAGAAGTATGAAAAACTTAAACAGAAAACTTCTTATCGCATTAGGGGTCTTTCTATATCTATATTCCATTTTGATTTATGGGCTTTCTAGTAATGATACTACTTTCTTATTAAAAGATTGGGGTGTCGTAATTGGTGTTAGTATAATAATCATTATGGCAATGAATAACCTAAAGGTAAAAGCTATTTTAAATAAGGGTGTATTTGTATACTTAGGGGAAATTTCATATAGTATCTATTTATGTCATTTTCCAATCACGATGGTACTCTTTAAACTTTTGTATGCAAAGATACCCACCCTTTTTCTTCTTATCTTATGTATTACAACGACAATACTTTGTTCTATATTATCGTATCATTTAATTGAAAAGAAATGTATGAATTGGGCAAAACAAAGAACAGCAAAGTTCAAAAAAAAAGTGTGATACTTGTAGGGGTACGGAAACGATTCTAAGAATAACCCGCCTTGAAAAATCCTCCAATTCAGGCGGTTGTTTTTCTTTAAATTCCTATATTAAACTTTGCAACTAAAAGAAATAATTTTGAGTCCAAAAAGGTACGAATTTTTTATACGAGGAGGAGTATTATATGAAGGATACGATTAAAACACGATTTATTATATTATTCTATATTAGTATTTTAGGTTTAGGAACCATGCTTGGAATATTTTATGTTAAGCATAAAACCAATATTCAAAGAAATAAAGTGATTGCTACCGAAAACCGTTTATTGCAATATGAGCTAACCGTGAAAAGAGAATTAGAAAAATATAATTTAGGAGGTAAAACAGCAGTTTTATTAGGAATTATGTACCAAGAGAGTAGAGGTGAGGGTAACGACCCTATGCAGTCTTCTGAATCACTTGGATTAAAGCCTAATGAAATTCAAGAGACAAGCTTGAGCATTAAACAAGGGGTAAAACACTTTGCTCAAATGTACAAATATGGAACGGAAAAAGATGTTAGCATGGATACAATTATTCAAAGCTATAATATGGGACCAGGGTATATTGATTTTATTGCTAGTCAAGAAGTTAAACAACACTCGGAAGATTCGGCCAAAAATTTTTCTAAGATGAAAGTTGATCAAAATCCAGAGATGTACACTTGTGGTGGAAATAAAAATAATTTTAGGTATCCATATTGTTATGGTGATTTCACATATGTAACAAAGGTGAATGAAAAAGCAAAACTTATTGAAGAACTTCTCCGAAAAAATTCAAAATATAATTCGGAAAATTTTTAATATAAGAACTTTAAGATTCATATGAGAGATCTATTAAATCAGGTCATAGTGATACCCGTATTCTAAAAATAGTCCGACTATATGTCCGGCTCAGATAAGTTTGAAAGAAAATTCCCATATGTTTTGAAGTTTTTGTAGCGGAACCGATAATAATTACTGGATAATTTTGAGCATGTTTAATATATGCTTGCTATTGTAAAATTATATTGATAAATATTAATGTACACATAAAAAACAGGATAGTTCTTATAAAAAGTAAATACCACAATGTCTAGGGGGTTGAAATGGGGGAAAAAATAGTTTTTTTAAAGAAATTAGATAAGAAACTAATATTCATTTTATTCATATTATGTGTCACCAGTATTGTTGCAATATACAGTAGTCAGCAAACAGGACAATATGGTAACCAAAATTTTGCTATGAAACAAATGGTAAATTACGCCATCGGTTTTGTTTTATTATTAATTGTTGCCAATATCGATTTAGATCAATTACAAAAATTAGCTTGGCCGATTTATATTGTGGGGTTCATCTCAATTATCATCTTAAAGGTATTACCAGTATCAAGTTTTACACCTGAAATATCAGGTGCAAAAAGATGGTTTAGATTTCCAATTATTGGTGCTACTCAACCAGCTGAATTTTTTAAGCTTGCCTTACTTCTTCTGGTCGCAAGTTTAGTCGTAAAACATAATGCACAGTATATGGCACGGACATTTCAAACTGATTTACTTTTGATTGGTAAAATATTTTTGATATCTATCCCACCTGCGTTACTTGTATATAGTCAACCCGATACGGGAATGGTGTTCCTATATTTAGCAGCCATTGCATGTATTATATTTATGTCAGGAATTCAAAAAAAGTTAATCATACTATGTACAGGAATTCCGATGACTGTATTGTCTGCTTTAATATTTATATACGTAAAATATCCAGATATTTTCTTCAATAAGTTAGTTACTTTATTAAAGCCTCACCAACAATCACGAATTTTAGGCTGGTTAGATCCATTTCAGCATACAGATCAGGGATATCAAACTCAACAATCACTTTTAGCTGTTGGTAGTGGAGGGATAGAAGGAAAAGGCTTCGGTTCTGGAAATGTTTATATCCCAGAAAAACATACTGATTTCATTTTTGCCACAATTGCCGAAGAAGGCGGTTTTATAGTTGCCACTTTTATAATATGCATATTCTTCTTACTGCTTTCCCGAATACTTATAATTGGTGCTTCCGCAGATAATTTATTCGGCACCTTACTATGCGCAGGAATTGTAGGCGTTCTAATGTTACAATTTTTTCAAAATATCGGTATGATTGTGGGATTAATGCCTGTCAAAGGTATTGCACTTCCATTTTTATCATATGGCGGAAGCTCTTTATTTTCGAACATGCTAATGATGGGGCTTATTCTATCCACACGAAAAACATACAAAGAATATATGTTTTCAGTGAATCAGCACTAAATATCGAATAAGAAGTACTAATACCTTAAACTATTCGTAGAATAACACGAGATGAATAAAAAAGGTTACAGAGATATAATCAAGTATTGTTAATAGACAGAGGGAGGAGAATAATAAACAGTCTTTTCCCTTTGTCTGTAATTAGGGTTCGCATTATCAATATATATACGTTGTAAGGAATTGCTGGAGTGAGTTTTAAGGTTACAAAGGGGTAGCACGCACATTTTAACGTTTTTATACGTTAAGAGATTCTCAAAACGTGAATTATATTTGTCTTAAACACCCCCGTTTTTGAGAATGAATAAGTTGCTTAGAGTAGTAAAATCATCGTTTTTTTTATGTTGAAATTTGCTTAGCGTATATTTTCGTTAAAATGTTGGTGGTAGCCATATAAGTCTCAGGGTCTTTCAGATAAAGATGCAAAAGCCAAAACATTGGAGTATGTTCAGTATCCTGGTGCAAGTGAGCATCACACTGGATTGGCTTTGGATATTATTTCGGTTGAATGGCAGAATACGGTAAAGGATTTGAATGAGCATTTTGATACAACTGATGCTTTTAAATGGTTAGATGAGTATGCTACAGATTATGGATTTATTATTCGCTATCCGAAAGGTAAGGAAAATATTACTGACGTTAAATATGAACCTTGGCACTATCTTTATGTAGGGAAAGATGTGGCGATTTATTTAAAAGAACAAGGTCTAACTTTAGAAGAATATTATCAAAAAATAAAATTTTAAGTTCTGGTGTAAAGATAGTGAAATATGAAAAAATAACATCTGGTACCTAGTGGGATCCGATGGAACAGCTCAAAATTTCCTTGCTTTAAGGGGCAGCATTATTATAAAGAATAGAGATGAAAATAGTTTTTTTAAGAGTGAATCTAAGTTTTATAATATACAGATATAAAAAATATTTACTACTCCCGGTTAACACACTTATTAAATATAAGTATATTTTTGAAGGTGACCTCAATAATTTTAAGTAAATCAACAGAAGAATTGAAAGGCAGGAGAAAGTAGCATGTCAGAAAATTATCGTTCTCGAGAGGAGCGACGACAAGTTAAAAAGAAAAAACAGCCAGTTGCTAAAAAACAAAAACCAAAAGGTAAAACATCATTTTTTCGTAAGTTTTTAATTAGTTGTTTATTACTTGGTATTGTAGGGTTAGTCGCAGGGGTTGCTACCTTTTTCGTTATGATCAAGGATGTGCCAAAACTTGAGAAAGCAAAACTTGTTAATCCGTTATCCTCAAAAATTTATGATAAAAATGGGGAATTGATATATGAATATGGGAAAGAAAAACGAACGAATATTACGTACGACCAAATTCCTAAATTAGTTGAAAATGCGTTTTTAGCGACAGAAGATGCACGATTTTACGAGCACAGTGGCGTAGACTTTCAGGGTACTGCACGTGCAGTTTTAATCAGCCTAAAAGGGGATTACGGCTCTCAAGGTGGAAGTACGATTACGCAGCAAGTTATTAAAAACTACTTCTTATCGAGGGAAAAAACGTCACAGCGAAAGGTGCAAGAAATATATTTAGCGTATAAGCTAGAACAACAGTATTCGAAACATAAAATTTTAGAAATGTATTTAAATAAAATTTACTTAGGTAACCGTTCATATGGAATCGCAACAGCAGTACAAAATTACTATGGTAAGGAATTGAAAGATTTAACACTACCAGAAGTTGCGATGCTTGCCGGTTTACTGAAAGCGCCTAATAACTATGATCCAACGAAAGAACAAAATATTCAAAAGGCAACAGAAAGAAGAAATGTTGTACTTCGATTAATGAATCGACATGGTTATATTACAAAAAAAGAAATGGAAGAAGCATCAAAAGTTCCAGTAACAGAAGGAATTAAGGAAGCAACTGAACAACAAGTAATGCCATATCCTGCGTTTATGGATGCGGTTGTGAAAGAAGTTGAAAAAGAGTTGCCAGATGCTAATATTGGATCTGATGGTTTAGAAATTTATACAACATTAGATCCAAAGGCACAGGATTTTGCAGACAAGCTTTTAAATGAAAATATTATTAATTATCCAAATGAGAAATTCCAAGGAGCTTTCACATTTATGGATACGAAAACAGGAGAAGTTCGTGCAATTGGTAGCGGACGTGGTGAAAATAAAGCTGTATTTAAAGGACATAATATGGCGATTGAATTAGCTCGCTCAGCAGGTTCAACGATGAAACCAATTTTTGATTACGCTCCTGCAATTGAATATTTAAAATGGGCTACTTATCATCAAATTGATGACTCTCCATTTAAGTATTCAACAGGACAAGAAGTTAGAAATGCAGATAGAAAGCATTTAGGACCAGTTACAATGCGTGATGCATTGAAAACGTCCCGAAATATCCCGGCTATTAAAACTGCAAAAGAAGTAGGAATTAATAAATCAAAAGCTTTCTCTGAAAAGTTAGGTATTACATTTGATGTGGCACCGACCGAATCAACAGCGATAGGTACAAATGCAACTTCACCAACTGAAATTGCAGGTGCTTATGCGGCATTTGGTAATGATGGTAAGTATACGAAGCCGCATTTTGTTAAGAAAGTAGTCTATCCAGATGGTAAATCAAAAAGCTTTGAGCAAAAGCCAAAACGAGTTATGAAGGATTCTACAGCATATATGATTACTGATATGCTTCGTACTTTTGTTTCATCTGGATTGGGTACAGCAGCTAATATAGGTTCATTAGATGTAGCGGGTAAAACAGGTACAACAAACTATTCTTTAGAACAAATAGCACAATATAATCTACCAGAAAGTGCAACTCGTGATAGTTGGTTTGCTGGTTATACACCACAATATACTATGGCAGTATGGACTGGATATATAAAAGATAGTAAAGACGATTATATTAGTAGTAAAAATACGAAAATTGCTCAGTTAATTTTTAAAGAAATGATGAGTAAGTTTGCTACAGATAAGTCGCAATTTAAAATGCCGAACAGTGTAGTGCAAGAAGGTAGCGAATTACGTATTAAAGGTGAGAAGCGTGATTCTTCTCCAAATACGACTGAACCGCCAAACAATGGTGGTAGCCAAGGAAATACAACACCGCCAAACAATGGTAGTA
>NZ_PCOH01000080.1:0-7353 GCF_002976445.1 Bacillus sp. MYb56 | reverse complement strand
TCAAACTCTCCAATAAAGTTAGTTTGTCTAGCATCTAAAAATAAAAATTGACGTTTCACGTTGTTTGTTTCGTTTAGTTTTCAAAGTTCAATGCCGCGTTTCAGCGACTTTTATAATTTAACATTTTGACTTGAATCTGTCAACAACTTTTTTCTTTCGTTCCTGACGACGCTTATTAATTTATCATATTACTAATCGATAAGTCAACGCTTTTTTAAAAAATGCCAAAATAAATTTATCTTGGCATTATATATAGCTTAATAATCACTAATGCAGCAACACCTGGCACCCCTAATAAACTTGATACTGTAGCTGTGCCCATGTTAATTGGAATATGAAAATCGAAATATGTCCCTGCAACATTCACAATAAATAGTAACGCTATACCTAAAGTGACATGAAAGAGTGCTTTCCCTATAAAACGTATTGGTTTAGCAGAAACACCAAAAACAAGAAAAATAAAAACTAAAGAAAGAATGCCAACAATAATAATTGTAGAATTCATTTTTTCCTCCTTATGAATGACCTATACATATCCATTTGTATGGGACAAGACAAGAAAAAAGAACATCTATAACATAACTCCTACCACTTCATCTTTATAACCTTTAATCAGTAATCTTTCTTCTAAGCACTAGCAATTAGATACAACTAATTCCATTCCCATTTTTTCTTTCTCCTCTTTATATCCCAAAAATAAAGTAGCCCTATTACTCACAAATAAATCGATAAAAAGTAAAAGGTCCCGCTTTAAAAAGCAGGACCTTTTACCATTGTTCCATTTTCACAGGACGACGTTTTGCTTCTTTTAACAAGAAAAAATATTTCGCCTCTGCTATTTTTAAAGAACAAAGTACATCTTGAGACGGCTCAACACTTTGTTCAACCAGTCTCTTCTGACGTAGCCATTCATTCTTTACCTTTTCTAATAATACAATTAACTTATCGTCATACTCTTTACGCAACTTACCCTTTTTTTGAAAGAACATTTTCCCTTCTCCTCTTATATCTCTCTACGGCCTTCTAAAGCTTTCGATAGTGTTACTTCATCTGCATATTCTAAATCTCCACCAACTGGCAGACCATGTGCAATACGAGTTACTTTAATTCCTGTTGGCTTTAAGAGGCGGGATATGTACATCGCTGTGGCTTCCCCTTCAATATTAGGGTTTGTTGCTAATATCACTTCTTGTACTGTTTCATCTTGCAGTCTCTTTAATAACTGCGGGATATTAATATCCTCTGGTCCAATTCCTTCCATTGGAGAAATGGCACCACGCAAAACATGATATACACCTTGATATTCTTTCATTTTTTCCATCGCAATTACATCTTTCGGCTCTTGTACTACACAAACAACCGATTGATCCCTATGCGAATCGTCACAAATATAACAAGGATCGCGGTCAGTGATATGTCCGCACACAGAACAATACGCTAAATCTCGCTTTGCATTCACAAGTGCTTTCGCAAAACCTAGTACATCATCCTCTTTCATATCTAACACGAAGAATGCCAATCGAACCGCTGTTTTCGGTCCGATTCCTGGCAACTTCATAAAACTATCGATTAATTTTGATATCGGTTCTGGATAATGCATATATCAATATCCTCCTAGAACATTCCACCTGGTAAGTTCATGCCTTTTGTAAATTTGCCCATTGTAGAGTTTGAAAGTTCATCAACCTTTTTAAGTGCATCATTCGTTGCAGCTAATACTAAGTCTTGTAACATTTCGATATCTTCTGGATCTACAACTTCTTCTTTAATTTTCACTTCAAGAACTTGCTTATGACCATTTGCAATAACAGTAACCATTCCGCCGCCAGCTGTACCTTCAACTGTTTTTTCGCCAAGCTCTTCTTGCGCCTTCGCCATGTCCTTTTGCATCTTTTGCATTTGTTTCATCATATTATTCATATTTCCCATTCCGCCACGCATCATAATTAATTCCTCCTCATTATTATTACTCTTTTATTTCAATAAGTTCTTGCCCTACTAATTTTACAGCCTCTTCTATAAGAGGATCTTCTTTTTGTTCTGGGCTTTCTTCAGAATCCCCGCCTTCGCGTTGTAAAAAGTCTTCACGAATTTTACCCCATTCACTTTTTGGGATAGCAATCATATTTAACCTTTTACTTAACAATTCAAAAAGGGTTTGTTCCAATGTATCCATCGCTTCTCGATTTTCACTAGCCATTTTGCAATGAATCTCATATTGAAATGCTAACACATAGGTATCATCCGAAGCCGCAACTGGTTCACTATTTTCTAATAAAACAGCAAATGCTACTTTGTTATGTGACTTGAGCCTTCCTAATAATTCGCCCCATACAGCTTTTAACTGTTCTAAATCTTGACGCTTCGCTTGCTTTAACACTTCATTCACACGTCCAACAGGAATTTTCATACTTCCTGTTCGTACCGGTTTTGGTGTTGCCCGCGTCTCTCTTACTTCCTGCTGCACACCAGCTGGCACGCCATTCTTTTTAACTTGCTCTAACTCTTTCTCCAACTGCTGCATCCTGTTCATAATCGCTTGTAAACGATCTGCGCCGTTTGCTTGCATCATAAACTGCTGACACAGTTGCACCATAACAACTTCCAAGAATATTCTTGGATGGTTTGTCCACTTCATCTCCTGTTGTCCCTTACTAAGGGTATGAATAATTTCATAGATTACTTCCGGTTGCATTTCTTCACTTAACGTACGGAATTGATCATCTACAATTACTCGTTCCAACATATGTTCTAATTGTGGTGAAGTTTGATATAAAAGCATATCACGATAGTAGTAAATGAAATCCTCCATAAAGCGAACTGGATCTTTCCCTTTACTCATCATCTCATCTATAATACGTAACGCTCTTGATACATCATTTTCACGTATACATTCTACCAGGTCACCCAAATATCGCTGAGATACAGATCCTGTTACAGCTAAAACATCTTCACTCGTCACCGTCTCATCACTATAAGAAATAGCTTGATCAATAAGACTGAGCGCATCACGCATACCACCTTCGGCGGCACGCGCTACGATTTGTAACGCTTCATCTTCTACTTGCGTACCTTCATTTGTCACGACCGTCGATAATCTCTCAACGATATCATTTACTGATATCTTTCGAAACTCAAAACGCTGACAACGCGAAATAATTGTAGCTGGAATTTTATGCGGTTCTGTTGTCGCCAGAATAAAAATAACATGTCCTGGCGGCTCTTCTAAAGTTTTCAAAAGCGCATTAAAGGCACCCATAGAAAGCATGTGAACTTCATCAATAATGTATACTTTATATCCTACAGCACTTGGAGCATATTTTACTTTATCTCTTATATCTCGAATTTCATCTACACCGTTATTTGAAGCCGCATCAATTTCTAATACATCTGAAATAGACCCTTGTGTAATTCCTAAACAAGAAGGACATTCATTACAAGGTTCAGCTACCGGGGCGTGTTCACAGTTAATTGCCTTTGCAAATACTTTTGCAATTGTCGTTTTCCCTGTTCCCCTCGGACCCGAAAACAAATAAGCATGTGAAGCTTTCTCTTGAAGAAGGGCATTTTGCAACGTTTTTGTCACGTGCTTTTGACCGACTACATCTTCGAATTTTTGCGGTCTCCATGTTCGGTATAACGCTTGGTATGACACGAAAATACGGCCTCCCTCAAAGGTTATTATCTTATTTATTATAACCCATTCTGTTTATAGATTCCAAAAGTTATTTTCCATACAAAAAACTCACCTTTATATAAAGGTGAGTTTTGTATACATATATAACTGCCGTGCACCTTCTGTCGATTACGTACCATAAGCGTTACTCAAGCAGTTAGCTCGGTTCAGGCACTCCTGCGGCACACGAGAAAACCCGCTTATTGCTGCTTCCTTCCGGACCTGACAAGGTTCACGGGGTCCCGTTGCGCAGGACCCAAACGTCAACACCACTTACTTAAGGCAGACCTTACAGCAACATAACCTCGAGAAGGGATTCAGCCTCGCTAGAGCGGATTGCGAGTATAGGGCACCGCTACCTCCCCGCTTAGCACGGCAAAGTTAAAACCAATATTCGGTTGCCTTGGATAAGGCATTATCAGTATAACTTGTTTTTTTACAAAATGCAAATACGTTAGTTACCATTACTTTTCTCTAGTTTTTTCACTTCTTTTCTTTTCTTACGAAGCTCCCTAAAAAAAATCGTTAACAACGTACCACATTCTTCTTCAAGTACACCAGGCACTACTTCACACTGATGATTAAAACGCTCATCAGTTAAAAGATTCATCAACGTACCTGCACATCCACCTTTCGGATCGCTCGCACCATATACAACCCGTTTTATACGCGATAAAACAATTCCCCCTGCACACATTGGGCAAGGTTCTAATGTTACATATAACGTTGCATCTTCTAAACGCCATGTCCCTAATTTTTTGCAAGCTTCATCAATAGCTAAGAGTTCGGCGTGAGCTATTGATCTCTGTTCAGTTTCTCTTAAGTTATGTGCGACACTAATCACTTCACCATCTAGCACAATTACAGCACCAATTGGTACCTCTTGTATCGCCTCCGCCTTCTTCGCTTCCTCTATTGCTAACTGCATAAAATATATATCTCGCTCCATAATATAGTCCTTTCACCAAAAATAAAATACACTTTTTCATTTCTTGCAGGTGGGATAACTTTTACAAATTCAATCCAACCTAAAGAAGAAAGAGAGGGAATTACATATGAAAAATACCGCCTTACTCATTATCGATATGATTAATGATTTTCAATTCTCCCACGGACCCATCCTGGCACAGAAATGTGAAATTATAAAGAACCCCATTTTACAATTAAAGGACACCATGAAATCATTGGGCTATCCAATAATTTATGTCAATGATCACTATCAACTTTGGAGATCTGATATTGATCAACTTATCACCCATTGTACAAATGAGTATAGTAAAAATATTATCGAGGCCATTGCTCCGCATACTGACGATTACATTTTTATTAAACCACATTACTCTGCTTTTTATGAAACACCTTTGAATTCTTTATTAGGTTATTTAAAAATCGAAAATCTCATTTTAACAGGAATTGCCGGGAACATATGCATCCTTTTTACAGCTAATGATGCCCATATGAGAAATTATACACTTTATGTACCACGGGATTGCATCGCTTCTAATAACGAGCAAGATAATGAACATGCTTTAAAAATAATGGAAGCCACATTAAAGGCAAATATTGTACCGTCATCCCAAATAAAATTTAATTAATACATATCTATTTTCTAACTTTTTATATCAAATTAGTCCGCTCGCTCCCCTCTTGTGCTACAATAATTCTGTTTTGTGTTTTTAGTAGTCACGGTAAATCACTGATTGAAAGGAGGAAACAGCGTGACCGGAGTACCATTTATCACGGTTGAAGGACCAATTGGTGTTGGAAAAACTTCACTTGCGAAGGAACTTTCAACTCACATGCAACTCCACTTACTAAAAGAGATTGTTGATGAAAATCCTTTTTTAGGAAAATTCTACGAAGACATCGACGAATGGAGTTTTCAAACAGAGATGTTCTTTCTTTGTAATAGATACAAACAACTAGAGGATATTAACATAAAGTATTTGAATCAAAGAAAGCCTGTAGTAGCAGATTATCATATATTTAAAAATTTAATTTTTGCATCCCGTACATTAAAAGATTCTCAATATGACAAGTACATGCAAATTTATCGCATTCTTACGCAAGATATGCCTGTGCCAAATGTCATCGTTTATTTAACAGCGAGCCTAGAAACATTACAAAAACGAATTGCCATGCGCGGAAGAGAATTCGAAAAAAATATGGATCCAAATTACTTGCTACAGCTTACAAAAGATTACGAAACAGCAATGGATGCTTTCAAAAAGGACCATCCAGATATTCCAGTATTGAAATTTAATGGAGACGATATGGATTTTGTAAGAAATCATGATGATTTAAATGTCATCTTATCAGCTCTTCAAAATACTCTCTTGAAGGAGTCGAAATAACAATGAATTTAAGGCAAAAATATGATATACCAAATGATGCAGTTATCACTATTGCTGGAACAGTAGGTGTCGGTAAATCAACTATGACAACTGCATTGGCTAACGCTTTAGGTTATCGTACATCTTTTGAAAAAGTAGATTCCAACCCATATTTGGACAAGTTCTATGCTGATTTCACACGCTGGAGCTTTCACTTACAAGTGTACTTTTTAGCAGAACGATTTAAAGAACAAAAAAGAATTTTCGAATATGGTGGCGGTTTTGTTCAAGACCGTTCTATCTATGAGGACACTGGTATTTTCGCAAAAATGCATTACGAAAAGGGTACAATGACTGAAACTGATTATGAGACATACAAAGGGTTATTTGATGCTATGGTCATGACTCCTTACTTCCCTCATCCAGACTTATTAATTTACCTAGAAGGTTCTTTTGATGATATTGTCGATCGTATTCAAGAACGAGGACGTCCCATGGAGCAGCAAACACCAATTGAATATTGGAAAGAGATGCATGGACGTTACGATAACTGGATTAATAACTTTAATTCATGCCCTGTTTTACGATTAAACATTAATGAATACGATATTTTAAAAGATGGCGATTCAATCGAACCAATCATTAAAAAAATTGGACATTTTTTAAAACAAACACGTAAACTTGTAAAATAAAAAACCCGTGCATATGCACGGGTTTTCCTATGAAATTACTTTTTCTTTTTTGTCGGAGCAATAATTTCACTCTCTGGCTTTCCAGCATTAATACGCTGACGAACAGTACTCGTACTAATATCATATGTTTCAGCAATCTCTTTAACAGTCAATTCTTTCCCATTAATTACTGCTGTTAGTAATTTCCCTGTACGTTTTGGAGTTACTTCTTTTTGCACAGCTGGTTTTTCAGCTTCTTTTGGTACCTCTACTTTTTTTGCAACCTGTTTTACATCACAAGTGCAACCACAAAGTTTACGGAATGTATCATCACTTATAATGCGCGACACATTTGCACCACTGTTTAAAATTCTATTGTTCTTACAGACAGGACATTGTACATAATATAAAGTTTTTCCATCTAAAGGAAACGTTTGTATAATAAGATCCATGTTAACTCCTTTCATATCTATGAAGATAATCATCGGAATATGAGTGTGTAATAAGGACACTATATCCTTACATCATACTTTATGATTGGTTTTAAAATAAAAACTCGTTACGTGTTGGTAACGAGTTCTCCAATCTCCACTTATATGCGCTGTTGTCAATTATATCTGGAGGAGGTAGAGGGATTCGAACCCCCGCGCGACTCTCGCCGCCTGTCGGTTTT
>NZ_PCOH01000079.1:0-7595 GCF_002976445.1 Bacillus sp. MYb56 | reverse complement strand
TCAAACTCTCCAATAAAGTTAGTTTGTCTAGCATCTAAAAATAAAAATTGACGTTCACGTTGTTTGTTTCGTTCAGTTTTCAAAGAACTTGTCTGTCGCTCATTTGCGACTCCCTTATGTTAACATTTTCATATTTCAATGTCAACCAAGTTTTTTTATTTCTTTTGTCGCTTTCTGCGTTGTTGCTATCGGCGACTTGTCCTATATTACACCTCTATAAGCTAATCGTCAACACCTTTTTATAAAGATATTTAATTTAATATGTTCACACCATTTTATCCCGCTATTTGCGGACAGTAAGACTCCCACCTCAAAGTTCGGCTGAAGCAAAGAAGTTAGTAGTGAGCCTGACGATCATAAATTCCCGATTAGTAAAGGTTACATAAGAACCCACAAAGATTTTACTAAATAGCAATCATTGTCTACCTCTATCTACTAATCTCCCCTAACAAACCTCTCTATTTCAAGAGGATTATCCCCCGTACATTACTGGGTTCCACAAGAAATTCTTTTCTAACAACTTCATTTACTCTCCTTATCTTAATTACAATATCTCTTTCTAACAGTACACACACTCTCCTGAACCATTCATAATAGAATGAACCGACTATAGACTAGACTAGATTCAATTAATATTAAAAATTATGATGAGTAAAGGACCATTCGTAGATTATTTCATAAAACCAGTTGGAGATAGAATAATTGGTTCGTTTACAGATTTCACGATACTTTCACAGAAAACACTTATTGTTTTGATACACGTCAACTATAGACTAGAAAAAGACGCTAAAACATATGAACATGCAAAACGGTCATAGCAGCGTAGCTCGCGAACCTATACGGTCTATAGTAAGAGTGGTGATGGCACACTACAATCTTGCACGTCAGCGATACCAAAAATGGACTTCGCCTTTGGTAGCAAGAATCACACTGATGTTAATCAGGTTGCCCCTTTAGCAGTGGGAGTGTCAATAAATCCAATATTAATAATTGAAATATACTTTACTGAAGAACCACTTCACTAAAGCACGTAAAGTTACAAGCTATACTAGAAATCCGAACCTAGTATGGCAGCTCTTCTTTAAACACATATGTCCAATAGAAAATAAGCGCCTCAATTGATCGAGTATGTCCATTACACCATTCAAGAACGAACGTTCTATTCTCTTGTTATACACCACTACTTCCTTGCATTTAAGTAATCACACTATAATTTTTCACTTACACTTATCTTCTATATAAAAGCTACAAAATTATAAAATTTAAAGAGTTGTATCTTATATCTATAAGTTTTTCCGTTAGAAGAGCAAATAGCATCGCTAACAAAGCATATAGTTTCATTATTTCCAACCAAATTACAAATAGAGTATATAACTACCTACATTTATTCCCGATGAACCCATTCTTCCTCCAACTTATTTATATCAACGTGATAATAGAGACAAATATGCTGTTCAAATAGCAACCAGTGGCCAACTATACTTTAGTTATCTTATTTATAAGGCTACAAAAAAAGATTCTTATCCAACTACTAGAGGAAACAAGTAGAACTTATAAAGAAGCTGAACACTATGTACAAGAGCAGTTCCAATATTACTACTCATAACTGATCTTCCCGATCGAAAATTTTCTTGGGAATTTCGTGTAACAAACTATAAAAAAGATTATAGAGTCTAAACATTAATCCACACATCTTTATCCAAAATGTTATATGCGAAAGTAATACATAAGATTTTCAAGAACTATATTTTGAAATTATCACCGCTCTTCAAAAGCCAGATTCAGAAAAAAAGAACACGCGCTATTATCTTTTTAACTCCACCACTTTCACCATATAACTACTTAAAACAAATAAAGTGAAACTTTAATCAATGGGGGGTGTTGATCCCCCACTGATTATTAGCCTTCACCAATCGGGCGTTTACAGGCAACAGGGCTCCCACCTAACTTCTTTGCTCCAGCTGAATTTTGAGGTGGGAGTTTTACTGCCCGCAAATAGCGTGATAAATGAAACAAATAGCCTGTTACAATGAACTTTTTTTCTTCAAACTTTTTTCATGTACCACTATTCGGGTTCACTTCAATTTAACATGTGGTAGCTTCTTTGCTATTCACGAATTAAAGCCATTATCATACAGTATCATCTCATTTATGTAATTATTCAGTTAATTAGTTTAATTATATATCAATAGGGTGTAGGAGACTGATAAAATCATAGTTAAGAGCGTCTCATAAGACTTGTCTCAAAAATGAAGTGATATTTTGCGAAAAATCGGTTATATACGCGTCAGTTCAACTAGCCAGAATCCTTCAAGGCAATTTCAGCAACTGAACGAAATCGGAATGGATATTATTTTTGAAGAAAAAGTTTCCGGAGCAACAAAAGATCGTGAGCAACTTCAAAAAATGTTAGAGGATATACAAGAAGGTGACATCATTTATGTTACGGACTTAACTCGGATTACTCGTAGTACACAAGATTTATTTGAATTAATCGATAACATACGGAGTAAAAAGGCAAATTTAAAATCCTTAAAAGATACATGGCTAGATTTATCAGAAGATAATCCCTACAGCCAATTCTTAATTACGGTTATGGCGGGTGTAAACCAATTAGAACGTGATCTTATCCGTATGCGGCAGCGTGAAGGAATTGAACTGGCTAAGAAAGAAGGAAAGTTTAAAGGTCGGTTAAAGAAGTACCATAAAAATCATGCAGGAATGAATTATGCAGTAAAGCTTTATAAAGAGGGAGATATGACTGTAAATCAAATTTGTGAAATTACAAATGTGTCTAGGGCCTCATTATATAGAAAGCTATCGGAAAGGAACAGTTGATGAGTTATATCAAAAATCGGAAATATATAATAGAAAATAAATTTCATATAGAGGTGGAATTATATGCCTAAAATTGACAATATGTTAGCAATTCTATGGATGCTTCGTTCAGGTGAAAAAATTACTGCAAAACAAATTTCAGAAAAGTTAGAGATGAATATAAGGACTGTGTATCGTTATATTGATACAATTTCAACAAGTGGCGTACCTATAATTTCAGAACCAGGACATAACGGTGGATACACTTTATTGAACAATTTTATTGAGGCTCCTCTTTTTTTTGATTTTGAGGAGCAAACTTCACTATTTCACGCTGCTGTTTTTGCAGAAGAAGCCGGATATTATGGAGGTGAAGCACTAAATAGGGCCATTTCAAAACTAAGTAAATACTCAAATCAAGAGCAGGAAACAAAGATAAACCAACATTTAACTAGTCTTGAAGTAATAAGTCGATTAAGTTCACTCTCTATAGAACCTTTTTTGAAGGAGTTGGAGCAGGCCGTAGCTGACGGGTACTCAGTAAAAATTCTTTACCATAAAAGTGGCGAAAAGCAATTAAATTATAGATTGGTCGATCCGTACAGAATTATCTATTGGAATAATAAGTGGTATGTGATTGGATTTTGTCATCTTAGGAATGATATCCGTAGTTTTAGAGTAGATCGAATTGAAAGTCTAATGCTAACCGAAAATAAGTTTAACCGGCCAGAAAATTTTTCAGCACGTGACTTTTTTATAAAAAGTCTTCTTCCAACTATAGAAGATAAGGAAGGGATTATTTCTTTGGTTATTCATGGGGATAAAAGTGTATTGGCTGATATTTGCCAACATTGGTTTTTAGGACATTATTTACAAGAACGGACTTCAAATCAAGCAGTTTTTCTTCTTGAAAAAGATATGATACATACATATGTACCTTATTTACTTTTACCGTACAATAAATCTATTAAAGTTATTGAGCCAATAAGTCTTAAGAAAAGACTTATTGAAGTTCTGTCGGAATTAATAAAATTTCATCAAGTATGATAACTTCCCTGACATTAACTGTCAGGGAAGTTATATTATAATAGCTATATCAATTGTGATTGGAGTGTTATTGGATGCAAACAAAAAAAGCTTTTCTATATGTATTTAATACAATGTCGGACTGGGAATATGGATATTTAATTGCTGAACTAAACTCAGGAAGATATTTCAAAAAAGATTTAGCACCTTTAAAAGTAATTACAGTAGGAGCTAATAAAGAAATGATTACTACTATGGGAGGACTGAGCATAAAACCAGATATTTCCCTTGATGAATGTGCTCTTGAGAGTAAAGATCTTTTAATTTTACCAGGAGGGAGTACTTGGAGTGAAGAAATTCATCAACCTATCTTGGAAAGAATTGGCCAAGCTTTAAAGCTTGGCACTATTGTTGCTGCAATTTGTGGTGCAACTGAGGGCCTCGCGAATATGGGATACTTAGATACTAGAAAGCATACAAGTAATAACTTAGAATATACTAAAATGGTATGTCCTAACTATAAAGGAGAAAAGTTCTATGAGTTGGGATCTGCGGTATCTGATGCGAATTTAGTTACTGCATCAGGAATAGCTCCTCTGGAATTTGCAATGGAGGTACTGAAAAAAATAGATGTATTTACACCAGATGCATTACATTCATGGTATAACCTAAATAAGACTCATAAACCTGAATACTTCTTCCAGTTAATGAATTCAATAAATAAATGAAGTAACTGAAAAGCTCAATTTCTCTATTTTGATTTGTGGAGAAGTTGGGCTTTTTAATTTGGAATTTCCTTATCGTTGTAAATCCGCATTTTCCTGACGCTACCCCATGCCCATCAACTTAAGAAATTTTAATACCTTTAAGTACAAAAAAACGTCATCATTTCTAAACAGGCTAGATTAGAAATGATAACGTTTTTTATTGTATGGATACTAATTTATATTAATCTTTCTGATGATGTGATGGTATATCATGCTAATTAATAAAATGAAAAAGAGACATTAACAATACAAGGATCTCTTTAAATTAGAGATTCTGTAACTCAATTAGACCTAATTCTAGATCTAAATCTTTTTGTCTCTTTTTTTTAAAACGTTTTCTGCCTGAAGCCCATATACTTAAGAAACTACATAAACCAACCATTATCATTATCCATGTAGACAAATAATCACCATTAGCTATTAGTTTATTAAAAAAGAAGCCAATAAAACCTATATATGCTACAGGGAGAATTCCACCTAAATAAGGGGTTTTTCGAGATGATAAAAAGATTTGAGTAACTATTATAACAGCAATAACTAGTATTCCAACTACAGGTTTCATAATTAAACATCCCTTTCTTTTTTATATTTTTCTATGATAATTTTAGCGACATCTAAACTAATTCGTTCATCAATAACAAATCCCTTAATCATATTTACAAACTCTACATCGTCTTCTTTACTGTGTACTTCAATCTTTTTTATTAACCTATCTAATTTGGCACGTACTGTTGGATAAGAAACATCATATAAGTTAGACATATTTTTTAAAGAACCAGAATTCAATATAAACTTTCTAATAAATTCTAAAGACTCTTTATCCAATGAGAGAATCCATGAAGGAATTTCTTCTCTTTCCATAAAAAATCACCCCCTTATATCAATAATATTAAATTTATGTTAAATATTATTCAATAAATATTTAAATAAATTAATTTTTTTTAAAAAGCACAGATTAATGGGATATCATATATTTCATAAAAAAAGGAGCTTTTATGCAAATAGAGTATCAAGTTTTGCATTCTTTTAGGGATAGTATCCCACATCCATCAACTCAGGAATATTTACTATACTCAAGTATAAAAAAACGTTATTCTTTCTAAACAAGCTAGATTATTAGAAAGGATGACATTTTTATGAATCTTTCGATTCGAAGCGAGCTACAATTATTTGCTGAAGAATTACATCAACATCTTACCCCATCATTTTTAGAAAAACTTGCTAGAGAACTAACTTTTGTACAACGAAAGCGTAAATTTTCAGGACGTGATTTAGTTAGTCAACGTGTAGCGAGTGATTCCTTAGTTCGACTGTGTAGTCAACTTCATGCTGTTACAGGAACTCTTATGAGTCCAGAAGGACTAAATAAACGCTTCAATAAGAAGGCTGTTTGCTTTTTAAAACATATTTTCTCTATATTATTAAAAAATAAAATTTGTGAAACATCAGTGATTCCAAGCTCTTCAATTACCTATTTCCGACGGATTCGTATTTTAGATGCGACGATTTTTCAAGTGCCAAAACATTTAGCTAGTGTGTATCCTGGATCAGGTGGTTGTGCACAAACAGCAGGTATAAAGATTCAATTAGAATATGATTTACATAGCGGACAGTTTTTAAATTTTCAAGTTGAACCGGGGAAGAACAATGATAAGACCTTTGGAACAGAATGTTTAGCGACATTACGACCTGGCGATCTATGTATTCGGGATTTAGGCTATTATTCACTGGATGATTTAGATCAAATGGACCAACGTGGTGTGTATTATATATCCAGGCTTAAACTAAATAATATGGTGTATATCAAAAATGAGTTTCCCGAATACTTTCGAAATGGGACCGTAAAAAAACAGTCTCAGTACATCAAAGTTGATTTAGAACACATTATGAATACCTTAAAACCAGGACAGGTTTATGAAATAACAGATGCTTATATCGGAAAAGATAAAAAAATATTTACACGAGTTATTATATATCGATTAACTGAAAAACAACTTCGAGAGCGTAAGAAAAAACAATTGTATACGGAAAGTAAAAAGGGTATTACGTACTCAGAGAAAAGCAAACGATTAATTGGTATGAACATTTATGTTACCAATACACCTTTGGAATGGGTTCCGATGGAACAAATACATGATTTTTATTCCCTCCGCTGGCAGATTGAAATTATCTTTAAAACTTGGAAATCCTTATTTCAAATTCATGATTGGCACAATATCAAACGAGAGCGATTAGAATGCCACATTTATGGAAAACTCATCGCTATTTTTCTATGTTCTTCTACTATGTTTAAGATGCGACAATTAATTTTAAGAAAGAAGAAAAGAGAATTAAGCGAATATAAAGCCATTGGAATGATTCAAGACCATCTATACATTCTTTATCAAGCTATACAGCAAAACACCCGAGAAATAACAAAAATTTTAATCCGCCTGTTCCATCTTCTACAGAAGAATGGACGGAAATCTCACAGATATGAGAAGAAAACTGTCTTTGATATTATGGGTGTTGCCTATGAGTATAATGGATTGAGAAAACAAAAGAAAATTGCATAATTAAAAAATTAAAACCCGTTAGGGTTTATTTGGTATACGCATTTTTAAGAATATACTTTTATTTTAAGAATGTTTTAACCCGGCTGAACAAAAGTTCAATTTGTTTACACTCTTAAGTTGATGGGCATGTGACGCTACCCCTATTACAAATAAACAATATGCTTACTTGCTCATGAACGTTTTGAGCTTATCGATGTAAGAAACAAAGTGAAGCCTATATAAATACACTTACCTTTAAACAAATAAGCTTGTTATCAATAGGTTTCTTGAACCATAGATAACAAGCTTATTTCATTAAACACAAAAAAGACGAGTCATTCTGACTCGTCTTAAAGTTGCTTGGCGACGTCCTACTCTCACAGGGACAAGGTCCCAACTACCATCGGCGCTAGAGAGCTTAACTTCCGTGTTCGGTATGGGAACGGGTGTG
>NZ_PCOH01000078.1:0-7619 GCF_002976445.1 Bacillus sp. MYb56 | reverse complement strand
CACACCCGTTCCCATACCGAACACGGAAGTTAAGCTCTCTAGCGCCGATGGTAGTTGGGACCTTGTCCCTGTGAGAGTAGGACGTCGCCAAGCAAGATAAAAACACGAGTCATTTGACTCGTGTTTTTTTTATTTCCCATGAAATAGGTTGGATTCCGTTAGTAAAAATGCTGAAATATAGTAAGGGATTTTTTGAGCAGAAATATTGAGAAATTGATAAATAAACGGATAATCTTCAGATCCATAACTTCCAAGTAAGTCATACCACCAATCCGTTTCATACCTAGAAATCATACTTAAATTATAGAGTAATAAATAATGAACAAGAAGCTCAGGCAACACTGGCTTAGAGTTTCTAGGGTCAGTCGTAAGTGGTAAATAATAAGTGTCAGTAAGATGCTCATAGTATAAAGGTGTACTATACATAGGATTCCATGATTGAATAGGTGCCGAAAAAAACAAATTTAATTCATTATTTTTCTCAGGTACGTGTTGTATTGATAAATGCTTACAAGTTGTTTCGATGTAACGAGAAAATCGCTCTTTAGTCATATGTAGTCGATCTAATATATTGACTGAAAAGGAGAGCTCATTTTTATTTGTTGAATCGATCTTATATAAAGTTGATACTTTTTGACTATAGCGCAACAAATTTTGTAATTCAGGAATATTCCCCATTAGCTCTAACATATTAAACTTCTCCGCTTCTAAGTGTTTCATGTGAAACAGTTGTTCTGCAACGTGAGTAAACAATCCGTTTTTCTGTATTTTCACCTCATCTTCTAAAAATTGATACCCCTGTTTTTTCCGTTTACGAGTCGTAACGCCATGAGCTAAAACAGTAGTTGATTCTGGGTAGTTAGGATCAATAGTTAACAAGCAAGCTTTAAACAGTTGGCTAATTCCATAAAATAACAACATCGGCTGAATCGAAAAGGGGGCCACTTTATATAATTCATAATAATTTTTCCCGTGTTCTAAGTAGTAAATAAAGGGATAACAGTTTTCAAAACTTTTTTTTTCAGCATCTTGTATGGAGGATTTTTCATAACAACGGGCAAGATAACGTTGTACATTTTGAGATGAAAAAAAGAAACTTAATTGCTGCCAAGTGCAATGTGTTTGATGCATATATTACGCTCCTTTTATTGTCTAAAAATTCTAACATATATATACGTCCTTGACAGTATTTTAACCAATTGATAAGCTACTAATAATAATTTCTGGTATCATGGGGGGAACAATTATGTGGGAATCTAAATTTGTTAAAGAAGGTTTGACTTTTGATGATGTATTACTTGTACCAGCGAGGTCAGATATATTACCAAGAGAAGTAAGTGTTAAAACAGTTTTATCTGAAAGCTTACAGCTAAACATCCCGTTAATTAGTGCAGGAATGGATACAGTAACAGAAGCTGACATGGCTATTGCAATGGCTCGCCAAGGCGGTTTAGGAATTATTCATAAGAATATGTCTATTGAGCAACAAGCAGAGCAAGTTGATAAAGTAAAGCGCTCTGAAAGCGGCGTTATTTCAGATCCTTTCTTCTTAACTCCAGAACATCAAGTATATGATGCAGAACATCTTATGGGAAAATATCGTATCTCAGGTGTACCAGTTGTAAATAATTTAGATGAGCGAAAATTAGTTGGTATTATTACAAACCGTGATATGCGTTTCATCCAAGACTACTCAATCAAAATTTCTGACGTAATGACAAAAGAACAGTTAATTACAGCTCCAGTTGGTACTACACTGGAAGAAGCTGAAAAAATCCTACAAAAGTATAAAATTGAAAAGCTCCCTCTTGTTGATAATAACGGTGTATTACAAGGGCTTATTACAATAAAAGATATTGAAAAAGTAATTGAATTCCCAAACTCTGCTAAAGATAAGCAAGGACGCTTATTAGTTGGAGCAGCTGTTGGTGTAACGGCTGATGCTATGCTTCGTATCGATGCATTAGTAAAAGCTAGCGTAGATGCAATTGTACTTGATACAGCTCATGGGCATTCTAAAGGTGTTATTGAAAAAGTAAAAGAAGTTCGTGCGAAATATCCAGCACTAAATATTATCGCTGGAAATGTTGCTACAGCTGAAGCAACGAAAGCATTAATTGAGGCTGGTGCAAACGTAGTTAAAGTTGGTATTGGACCAGGTTCTATTTGTACAACGCGTGTTGTAGCTGGTGTTGGTGTACCACAATTAACAGCAGTTTATGATTGTGCAACAGAAGCTCGTAAACACGGTATTCCAGTTATTGCTGATGGCGGTGTTAAGTACTCTGGTGATATGGTTAAAGCTTTAGCAGCAGGAGCACACGTTGTTATGCTAGGTAGTATGTTTGCTGGTGTTGCTGAAAGCCCTGGAGAAACTGAAATTTACCAAGGTCGCCAATTTAAAGTATATCGTGGTATGGGTTCTGTTGGAGCGATGGAAAAAGGAAGTAAAGATCGTTACTTCCAAGAAGGAAACAAAAAACTTGTTCCTGAAGGTATTGAAGGACGCGTACCATATAAAGGACCTTTAGCAGATACAGTTCATCAATTAGTTGGTGGATTACGTGCAGGTATGGGATATTGCGGAGCGCAGAATTTAGAATTCTTACGTGAGAATGCACAGTTCATTCGTATGTCAGGTGCAGGTTTACGTGAAAGCCATCCTCATCACGTACAGATTACAAAAGAGGCTCCAAACTACTCATTGTAATGTCTTATATACAAATAGACAGAGATTTGATATCTCTGTCTATTTTTTTTTGATTATGTTAGAATAACGGTTATGTGAGTACATAGATATTGGGGGTAGCAAAAGTGAAAGGTATGTTTTGCAAAAGATTCATTGCGTTGGTAACAGTGCTTACAATAGCTTGTAGCATGCTTGTACCATATAGCAATGCATCAGCAGAAACAGGAGCCGCTTTAAACATTGAAGCAGGTGCGGCAATTTTAGTAGAAGCGAATTCTGGGAAGATTTTATATCAAAAAAATGCAGATGAGTTATTATCAATTGCTAGTATGACAAAAATGATGAGTGAATACCTAGTGAACGAGGCTATTGCGAAAGGGAAACTAAAATGGGATCAAAAAGTTAAGGTTTCCGAATATGCGTATAACATTTCGCAAGATCGTTCATTATCGAATGTGCCTCTACGAAATGGTGAATCTTATACAGTAAAAGAGCTATACGAAGCAATGGCAATTTATTCTGCTAATGGTGCAACGATAGCGTTAGCTGAAGCAGTTGCTGGAAAAGAAGTAGACTTTGTAAAAATGATGAATGATAAATCGAAAGAGTTTGGATTAAAAAATTATAAGTTTGTAAATTCTACGGGCTTAACGAACAAAGATTTAAAAGGACACCATCCTGAAGGGACAACTCCAGATGAAGAAAATAAAATGTCTGCGAGAGATGTAGCAATTTTAGCACAACGTCTTATTCAAGATTTCCCTAAAACATTAGACATAGCAAAAATTTCAAAAAAAGTATTCCGTGAAGGTACTCCGGATCGGATTGAAATGCCTAACTGGAACTGGATGTTAAAGGGGTTAATTAAGGAATACGAAGGCGTAGATGGTCTGAAAACAGGATCAACTCCAGAAGCAGGAGATTGTTTCACTGGTACGATTGAAAGAAATGGTATGCGTTTCATTTCTGTAGTTATTAAAACAAAATCTCACACGGCAAGATTTGATGAGACAAAGAAATTATATGATTATGGCTTTGCTAGCTTTGAAATGAAGAAAATGTATGAAAAAGGTTCTTCGGTTAAAGGAAGAGAAACAGTAAGAGTTGAAAATGCGAAAGATAAAGATGTGGCAGTTCAAACGAAGCAAGCTGTTTTACTTCCGGTGCCAAAGGGAAGTAAAGACGTTTATAAAACAGAATTTAAAGAAGGAAATAAGGGACAAGAGGCACCTATGAAAAAGGGAGTTACACTTGGCCAAATGGTTGTAACGTCTAAAGATAGTAATGATCCTGGATTTTTATCAGGAAAATCATTACAAGTAGACCTTGTAACAAAATCTGAAGTAGAAGAGGCGGGTTGGTTCACACGTTCTATGCGCGGAATTGGTTCTTTCTTTAGTGGTATGTGGAATAGTGCTGTTGATACAGTAAAAGGTTGGTTTTAAAAGCTCCTCATTGTAGGAGCTTTTTCTTATTCCTATTTTTCATACCGACTTTATGAAAAAGTAGTGGACAAGCATCAGATAGTTAGTGGTAGAATGTAAGAGTATTCTTAATTTTCTTCTTTAACGGGGGAAAGCAATTCACCTAGGGGGGTTTTTGTACATGACAAATGTAACAGGGACAGAACGTGTAAAACGTGGAATGGCAGAAATGCAAAAAGGCGGCGTTATTATGGACGTAGTTAACGCTGAGCAAGCAAGGATTGCAGAAGAGGCAGGCGCAGTTGCTGTTATGGCATTAGAGCGTGTACCTGCAGATATTCGTGCAGCAGGTGGCGTTTCTCGTATGGCAGATCCAACAATTGTTGAAGAAGTTATGGGTGCTGTATCAATTCCGGTTATGGCAAAATGCCGTATCGGTCACCTTGTAGAAGCACGTGTATTAGAATCATTAGGGGTAGACTATATCGATGAGAGTGAAGTATTGACTCCTGCTGATGAAGTATACCATTTAAATAAACGTGATTACACAGTTCCGTTTGTATGTGGTTGCCGCGATATCGGAGAAGCTGCACGTCGTATTGCAGAAGGTGCAGCTATGCTTCGTACAAAAGGTGAACCTGGAACAGGAAACATTGTAGAGGCAGTGCGTCATATGCGCCAAGTCAATGCAGAAATCCGTCAAGTTGCAAGTCTACGTGAAGATGAGTTAATGACATATGCAAAAAATACTGGTGCTCCTTATGAAGTACTACTTGAAATTAAACGCCTTGGTCGCCTGCCAGTTGTAAACTTTGCAGCAGGTGGTGTAGCAACACCAGCAGATGCAGCGTTAATGATGCAACTTGGTGCTGATGGTGTATTTGTTGGATCTGGTATCTTCAAATCAGAGAACCCAGAGAAATTTGCACGTGCAATCGTTGAAGCAACGACTCATTATGAAGATTACGAACTAATTGCAAGCCTTTCTAAAGGATTAGGTAACGCAATGAAAGGTATCGAAATTTCAACGTTATTACCAGAACAACGCATGCAAGAGCGTGGATGGTAATTAAAGGAGATCTTTAAAATGGTGAAAATCGGTGTACTAGGTCTTCAAGGTGCAGTTCGTGAGCATGTAAAATCAGTTGAGGCAAGTGGTGCAGAAGCTGTTGTTGTAAAGCGTATAGAGCAACTTGAAGAGATTGATGGTCTTATTTTACCAGGCGGTGAAAGTACAACAATGCGCCGTCTTATTGATAAGTATGCTTTCATGGAGCCTCTTCGTACATTTGCGAAGTCTGGTAAACCAATGTTTGGTACATGTGCAGGAATGATTCTTCTTGCGAAAATACTTATTGGCTATGAAGAAGCACATATTGGTGCTATGGATATTACGGTTGAGCGCAATGCGTTCGGACGCCAAAAAGATAGTTTTGAAGCTGCACTTTCAATTAAAGGTGTGGGAGAGGACTTTGTTGGTGTATTTATCCGTGCTCCGTATGTTGTAAATGTAGCTGATGATGTTGAAGTACTTTCTATGCATGGCGAGCGAATGGTAGCGGTAAGGCAAGGGCCGTTTTTAGCTGCTTCTTTCCATCCGGAATTAACGGATGATCATCGTGTAACAGCATACTTTGTAGAAATGGTAAAAGAAGCAAAAATGAAAAAAGTTGTATAAGTAACTTGCAACTTGTATAAGATTATAGTAAATTGATGATAACAATTTTATAAAATAAGCGTGTTGATAGGAAGTAGTAACAAATGTTGTTTCTTATAGAGAGTCGATGGTTGGTGGAAATCGATAGAAACAGTTTGTGAATCCATCCTGGAATGGAATGTGGAATATCTTTTGATTAGTAAACATTCCCGGTGAAGAGCCGTTATTTCTACTTGAGAGGAAAGCGGTAATGCTTTCAACTAGGGTGGCAACGCGGGTTAACTCCCGTCCCTTTGTATAGGGACGGGAGTTTTTTGTGTTTTATAAAATAAAAGGAGGAGTATATAATGCTTGATATTAAATTTTTACGTACGAATTTTGAAGAAGTAAAAGCAAAATTACAGCATAGAGGCGAAGATTTAACGGATTTTGGTCGCTTTGAAGAACTTGATACGAGAAGAAGAGAGCTACTTGTTCAAACAGAAGAACTAAAAAGTAAACGTAACGAAGTATCTCAACAAATTTCAGTATTAAAGCGTGAAAAGAAAGATGCGGAAGCTCTAATTCTAGAAATGCGTGAAGTTGGGGAAAAAGTAAAAGATCTTGATAATGAGCTTCGTACAGTTGAAGAAGATTTAGAAAGATTAATGCTATCTATCCCAAATATCCCTCATGAATCTGCTCCAATAGGTGAAACAGAGGATGATAACGTAGTAGCACGTACTTGGGGAGAAGTGAAAGAATTTACTTATGAGCCAAAACCGCATTGGGACCTTGCTACTGATTTAGGGATTTTAGATTTTGAACGTGCTGGGAAAGTAACAGGAAGCCGATTTGTATTTTACAAAGGTGCTGGTGCAAGATTAGAACGTGCTTTGATTAGCTTTATGCTTGACCTTCATACTGATGAGCATGGATATGAGGAAGTATTGCCTCCTTATATGGTAAACCGTGCAAGTATGACAGGAACAGGACAACTTCCGAAGTTTGAAGAAGATGCATTCCGTATTGAAAGTGAAGATTATTTCCTAATCCCAACAGCTGAAGTACCTGTAACGAATATGCATCGTGATGAGATTGTGAGTAAAGAGCAATTGCCGATACGATATGCTGCGTTTAGCTCATGCTTCCGTTCTGAAGCAGGTTCAGCTGGTCGTGATACACGTGGTTTAATTCGCCAACACCAATTTAATAAAGTTGAACTTGTGAAGTTCGTGAAACCAGAAGATTCTTACGAAGAGTTAGAAAAATTAACAAATGATGCAGAGCGCGTGTTACAATTATTAGAGTTGCCATATCGCGTTATGAGCATGTGTACAGGAGATTTAGGATTTACAGCAGCGAAGAAATACGATATTGAAGTATGGATTCCAAGCTATGGTACATATCGTGAAATTTCTTCTTGTAGTAATTTTGAGGCATTCCAAGCGAGACGCGCGAATATCCGTTTCCGTCGTGAGCCAAATGGTAAACCGGAACATGTTCATACACTAAATGGATCTGGTCTTGCAATTGGACGTACAGTGGCAGCTATTTTAGAGAACTACCAACAAGAAGATGGTACAATTATAATTCCAGAAGTTCTTCGCCCTTATATGGGAGGAAAAACAGTTATTAAATAAGTTAAAACATTCATCGGTATGAGTGATTGGTAATTATGGACGTTGTCAGCAGTGTCATAAAGGAGAGGGGAAGTAAAATTTCCCTTTCCTCATAATTTATTATAGTAGGGTTGACTAACTGTTTTTCTTTTGATATTATATTTGATGTCAATATGGAGGTATACCCAAGTCTGGCTGAAGGGATCGGTCTTGAAAACCGACAGGCGGCGAGAGTCGCGCGGGGGTTC
>NZ_PCOH01000077.1:0-7869 GCF_002976445.1 Bacillus sp. MYb56 | reverse complement strand
CTCTTTACTTAGGAATCCCCCTCTTCTAAACGAAGTGAAAGTGGGGGGAGTTCAAGAAATTATTAATAAGGAATGGAACCATATGTTATCTGAAGAACAAGAATATAATCTTAATTTAAAGTTTTTTCTATTTGGTATGTTGATGTTTTTGTTGTTATTTTTCAATTTTGATTTTTATAAAGTAAAAGGAAATTCCATGTACCCCACTGTACAAGATCAAGAATATATATTAGTAAATAGAGCAGCTACAACAATCTGCCCATTATATCATGGGCAGATTGTTGTTATAAAAACACCGAATGATTCCAATTATTACATAAAAAGAATAATTGGTTTGCCCAATGAAACAGTTGAAATGGTTAACGATTCCGTTTATATAGATGGGGAGAAACAAGAAGAACCTTATGTTTACAAAGATTTAATTAATAAAACTGAATTTCTCTCCAACTTTAGCGAGAGGAAAGTGCCTTCAGGCAAATTATTTGTAATGGGAGATAATCGTTATAAAAGTATGGATAGTCGAAACGGTCTAGGGTATATAGATAAAACTAGTATAGTAGGAGTGTTAGCTTGCAATTTTTGGCTTTTATAAAAAGTACATGGTGTTCCCAGAAAAAAACAGAGGTTTGAATAGTATAAATCCTGGGTGAATAAATGAATACTTGCTAATATACATGAAGACCACAACAATAGCAGCACCCTGTTAATATAGTTAAATTATTATTAATATTGAATTTGAAAATAAAAAGAACTTGTAGGTATCTCTACAAGTTCTTTTTTAGATAATGAAAAAAAGTGAAATAAACTATCTCATAACTTGAATCGGAGCAAACACTCTAACTACGGGTTGCTTTCATTATATACCAAATCTTGACATGTAGAGTTTTAATATCTGAAAATTATGTAAATTAAGAAAATAAGGGGTGTATCTTGTTTTTTATTACTAAAAAAACAATTATTCATTTTGTACAAAATACTTTCAATTAATATCTATATAATAATAAATTATAAAAAATATAAGCATAGGTAAATGAAGAAGAATATAGTATTCTTATAGAAAGACCTATATTTATATTTAGGAATAATTAACTCTAAGATAATGAATTTCATGTTATTAAGAACTATAATTCTTGGATATACGTAAAGAACTGACGTACAAAAGAAGACCCCTTACTGTTGCTTTGAAATAAAGTTTGATTAAAATGCATGGATTGATTTTTTTGAGCTATTTATTTTTGTTATTAAGTTTGACAAGCAAATAGTGAAGATTAGCTCCCTGTTCAGTATTATTTACATTTACTACATAAAATTTCGTTTGCTATCTTAGCTAATACTTTATCTAATTGTCCAACAGGCATATTTTTGTCTTTGGATAATACTAAAGAAACTGCAAATCGTTCACCACGTTCAATTGTTTTACCACATTGTGAACATACTAAATTTACATCTTTAAAATGATTTATTAATGTATCTAACATATTATTTATTCCTCCTGCTTAATTGTTTAATATATAAATATCATTATTTTTATTATACAAAATTAAAAAGAAAAGATGGAGTAAAATTCCAATTCACACCATCTTTAACAACAACTTTTTTCAAAACATCGTGACTTTATTTCAAACCAACAGTTCCTTATCATACAAAGAACCGGGTAAAAGATATCCTAAATTATGTCTAACTGTACACAATTTCTTTTTAATCATGTACTTGCATAGAAAGATAATAAATTCCCTTATTGGTTACGAAGACATATTCTTCATAACTACAAGCATAATAGGCTCCTATATCTAATTTTACCCAATAAACTGCTCCAATCCCTTGTTCAAATGTATTCAATAACTGTTCTATTATAAACTCCTTCGGTGTTAATCCTTTCAAATCATATCCACTGGGTATTGTTCCGAACCAATACTCTTCACTGTCAGGGAATTCACAAGAAAGGAAATCCTGCTGCCATTCATTCAACTGTATAAGTTCTATTGTGTCGTCACTAGTAGCTTTTATATCCTTTTTTATAAGCTCACATATATCTTCTTTTGTATTTTCTGATAAAAGATATAGTCTATAATCATTACCTACGCCATCATATTCATTAACCTTAGCAAAATCACTTAATATTCTATTAATCTTTTCCATGTCTAAGCTCCTTCATCAATAATTAGGAAATAATTCCAACATTATTATAGCAAGGTGCTACACGCTTCCCTATGGATATGTTTTATATTTGGCGGTATGCCTTATTTGGGGTCTCGCCAACATTTCGCGAATTTCGTACGCTAAGGAATTCCTAAGTTCAAAAACTTGGTTTTACCGTACGTTAAGAAAGTTCCTTAAACGATATTTAATGCTTGTTACGGGACTTTGTTTTTGGTAATGAGTCTCGGAACTGGTTTTTGACCATCTTTCTGTTAGTTTCGTTAGAACTCAATAAAGTTCCTTAAACGTCCGGTTTTGGCTCCTATTGCTAAATCCTTTTTATATGTAAACGACAAATAGACCTAAAGATATAATAAAATTGATTTTTTAGGTCTATTCGTCGTTTACGTTAATAAAAGAAAAAACGGGCTTGTTAGACAACCCGTTTTTTCTTTTAGCACTTTTTTCTTTTCGGTAAGTCAGGAGCCTTCTTCATTGTGTCAACAACATGCATGACCGCGAAATATGGATGTTTTAAAATCATTTTCGGTCCGCTCTTCTTCATAACATCCTTAACGAAATCTTTCATATCTGGTTTATAACAATGAATTTTGCAATTTTGACATGCGGGCTTCTTCTCTTGAAATGGACAGTTTGATAAACGAAAATAAGCATACTCTTTTAACTTCTGACATTCTTCACATATAGTATCTTGTTCATGTTCGTTTTTACAATACATATCAATCATAATGCTAATTGTTTTCTCTTCACGTTCAATTCGATTCATGGCTAGTGCCTCCCGTTCCAAAGTCTCTCTGCTTTGATTGTAAGACTTTTTTTGAGGGTTTACATGAATTTTCATTGACAGTTTTTCTAATTTTTATCTCTTTCCTACGAATTATTAATGGAGAATGTCCCTACCAATCATAACCAACAGTAAAAGCGAACGCATTAAGACTTAAATAAACATCTTTCTTTTTCTTACGAGCTTCGGATGCTTAAACCAATCGATTCTTCCACGCTATTGATTGATCTATTTTAGCCATAAAAAATCTCCTTTCCGTCTTGTACGTAAGGAGATTATGACATGGAACTGATTCTATTGGTATGTGGGGACAGTTTGACGCTTACTGTTATATCAAGTAGTTCAGCCTTAGCGTACGGAATCCGCGAAATGTTGGTGCTACCCCTAGTACAGCACTTCAATTAGCAACTAGTATTGCTACAGGTCTTGCGGAGGTTCAAAGTGGGAAAGGGTTTAGTGTCGTCAGCGGTACATTTAGTACACAAGGATTGAATATGAATTGGACGGGGCCTATTCAAAAAATTACAGAAGATAAAGCTCGTGAAGTTGAAAGTTTAAATAAGGATTCTGAATCTGTTGAAGTAGACAAAAAAGAGTCATTTCTAGGTATGACTGGCTTTGATGGGATGGTACCATTAGATGGAATGGGGAATATAGTCGGAACACTTTCAGGTGCAGCTGCAGTAGGGAATACAGTTTATAAAGTAAGGAATGGTTATGAGATAAAAAAAGACTTTGATAGAAAAAACAAACGAGTTCTTGTAAGAGAGAGTTATGATTCTGTTAAAGATAATAAAAAAGTTAATGGACGGCATAGAGATCATAAGATTTACTATGTAAATGATATCGAAAAAAAATCGAAAATGGAACAGCTACTCCTAAGATAAAAGAAATAGAAGCTATGATAAAAAAAGGAAGCGCAGCTAAAATGGCCTTAAAGGATAAGATTGGATGGGCTAGTGTAGCTATAGATGCATATACAGATACAAGTGATAATATTAAAGATAATGCCTCGGGTGATAAAATTGCAGGAGATATTATTGGTAATGTTGTAGTAGGAGGAGCAACAACTGTAGGGGCTGCGGTTCTGACTGTTGCAGTTCTTCCTGCTGCTGCACCAGTTTTGGCAGTTGCAGCAGCAGGATTCGGTATTTCAGTAGGATTAACATACTTAGCAGAAGGGGTAAAATGGGATGTTGATTTAGATGGTGATGGTGAAGATGATAGTATTAAGGATATGGTGAAAACGGGTGCGAAAAAAACTTGGTCAACAGTAGCAGGGTGGTTTAATTAACATGAAAGAAAATACAGATTTTAATAAAAAAGTTTTTGAATATTACATGGCTCTTTATGCTGTAACTGATATAAGATCGACTATAATTACTCTTGTCATTGGGATAGCAGATATATTTGTGCTTTTGCCTGCTTTTGCGAATCCTTTTCAACCACTATATATGTATATGATAGTTCCACCAGTTGCTTTTTTAAATTTATGGGCAATATGGATTGTTATAAATCCTCGGAAACGGCAATTACAATACACTCTATTTCGTGGGGTATTTGGGATAGTATGTTCAGTAGGATTATTAGTTATAACCCAAAAGTTTGCATATGGAATGTTAGGATTACAAACTCCAATCTATTTTGTTTTTTCAGTTGGTTTGTATATTTTTGCTTTGAATCATTATTATAAAAATCATATTAAAAAACTTCAGGAACCAATCAAAAAATCAAAGTCATCGAAAAAAAAATCTGGTTTCGGAGTAGTGGCTTTTGTAGGATTGGGTCAACTCATTGCTAATATCAGTCTTGGTTTTGCAACACAAAAGATGGTAGCAATTGTATTAATGTGTGTATACTCAATGCTTTCGTTTATTTTGTTTCATTTTATTATGGAACTCCATAGGTATTATTATTTAAGGAAGCATATAGAAGGTGGAGGTAGAACACATAAAACCTTTTAAAGAGGCTGTATTGAATTTTAAGTATATGATCGTGGTCCTCTTATAAGGGGTACCGCCAGCATTTCGGAAAAAAACCATGCTAAGAGCATACAAGATTTTATACAGTTTTTCGGCTAATCCAGTAACAAACGAGAACCCGAAAACCCATACCGTGATAGGAATGTATAAAAAATTTCATGGATTGATAAAAAGAAAAAAAGGCAAATCCCTTATGAGAGTAAGGGATTTGCCTTTTTCTTTGCTACCGATAATGAGACGTTATGTTAACTTTCTATGAATATCATATTCAACCAAAATTACCTTTATTGATGGTACAATTAAAGTCTTGGAGGGATATTATGGAATTTATTATGAATATTATGGGATTTATTATGTATTTTGTATTTTATTTTGGATTACTGTTTCTTATAATTGGTACTGCATTATCTTTATTTATTATGGCTGCATTACCAAAAATTTGGAATAAAAATCTATCATTCATAATGATCGGCTTAGGGATAAATATAATTGCTATTCCGTTGTCTTTTTTTATAGGTGTGATGGCAACAGATTCTCCTGATAGTACTAGGTTAGATTTTTGGAAAGGATTTTTCTTTATTCAAAAAATACCGCTCTTTTTACTGATTTTTTTATTATTTTTAACTGTGGTGTTGTGGTTTATTCGTAAGAACAAGAAAAAAGTAAACATGTAGAATTTTAAAACGACTTCCAATAACGATAATTATGTAAATACGAAACCCCTTCAGCAAGTAAACTGAAGGGGTTTTTTCTAGATACATTGAATACTGATAAGTGGTGTTATGGTAACTACGGTTGTGTAGAATGTATATGTTTGATTTTAAAACAAATATGTATATACAAGTTTTATAATTGTTACGGTTGCTCCAAGATAAGCAAACCATTCCCAAAGGGGTGTTTTTTGTTTAGAATCAGTCATATTGTTATGTCCTCCTTTTTAACATCTGTTAAACAATATATTATCATAATTATGAGATTTTTGATTAATTAGATCATTTCAATTAAGTAGTTCTTTACTTCGAATAGATTTTGCAATCCCTTTATTCATGAATTTTTGAATGTATACTTTTCTCAGTGTTTTTGCTAAAAATAGCTAAGGTAGGATAAACTCAATGAAATCAAGAAAATGAAAGTAAACTAATATTGAAAAGTTTACATTCGTATTTATAATAAATTGGAACTAACAAAAAAACTCTGTAAAAATCATTTTACAGAGTTTTTTGCTAATTATTTATTGTTTTACATAACAAATTGTAACTTGTTCGTCTATATGGAATATTTGTAATGCTTTACCATCATAGTTTTGAACTTTATACGATGAATAAATCGGTCTTTCTAGCTTCACTTCTTGACCATTTTGTGTTGCTTTCTCTACGACTAACATTAATTGCTTGGAAGCTACGTCTGCTTGATATGTTCCTGATACCGTATTATCTTTGCTTGGATAAGAACCATTTGCATAGGTTACAAATGTCTTATCACCTTTTAGGACTAATGTAGTTTTTACTCCGTTTCCGTAATCAATACCCCAATTACCTACTAGTTCTGTACCGTCTTTCATATTGTTCTGTACATTTTTAAACTTAGCGGAACTCTCATCAGGTGTATCAATTTGTCCTTTGAATATACCAGTTTTTGCTTGGCTATCATATGTCTTTACTTGATTACCGCTAGATAAACTTGGTTTAGAGGAACTACTTGAAGAACCGCTTGATGTAGAAGTAGTTGAACCACCTTTTGCTTCTGAACTTAACTTATCAAATACTGGCTTCCAAATACGTTTCGCTTCACTTAACTTCTCGTTTGCTTTCGCTAAGATTTCTTTATCATTATTCATAGCAGAGTCTTTCGTGCTAAATGCTTTTGATATTTCTGCAAAAATCTCTCTTAACTTCCCAACAGCTTTTACGATTTCTTTATGGTCTTCCTTATACTTAGCAGGTGCATCTATATGCTCAATCTTATCGAATACTTTATCTAAGTCTTTGATAGCATCTTGAACCTCTACTTTTGATTTACTTCCTTTGTGATAATCTCTTACAGAAGAATCATAGTAATCAAAGCGTTTTAACATATCTTGTTCAATGTCTAACATAAGTTGTGGATAATCTTCTGCTAAAACTCGAACCATTTGAACATCTTTACTTTCTTCTTTCGAGTTAGTTGATTTTTCTTTTGTTTCAGATGATTTATTTTCTGACTTAGCTGAACTTGTTCCTTCTGTTTTAGTTTCCTTACTTTCTTGTTTACCAGATTCAGCATTTGTTTTTTCTTTGTCTCCAAATAAACTAGTTACACTACAAGCTGACATAGAAACTACTAATCCAGATGCTAGTAAAATTTTACCTGTACTTTTTTTAAAATTCTTCATATGATTTTTCAATTCTCCCTCACAAAACATAAAATAGATGCGTTTTAACCCCTTTAAAACTAAAAACATACCACTTCTATATTTATCCTAAAATACCTTTCTATGTATAACATTTTACAAGTAATTACAGATATGGTCAAAATTCATTCTAAATTAACGATGTTCATAAAAAAGATGCGATGCTTTATTCCTTCAAGTAAAAGATTCTAAGTGAGTTTTGATTAAACTTTTTTATAAAAATCTCATACTTAGTTAAAAAGAGTAACTCCATTTTGATCAATCTTTTTTCAAAATGGAGTTTTTGTTGTACCTGAGGTGAACAAACTATACACAATACCTCTCAGACTCCTTTTTGAAAGTAAACCTCTATCTAAAAGTTTACTTTCGGTAATAACAAAAAAGTCCCTTCATAATGCTAAAGGGACTTCGCTCACACAAATGATCTGCACATCAATTCACTTTTGATATACAGATCATTTGTATGATAATTTTTATAAATAATTGCGGAATAATGAACTTACATTACTGCTTTTAAAAGTTCTTGTACAAATGGAATGATTCCACCTACAAAT
>NZ_PCOH01000076.1:3547-7870 GCF_002976445.1 Bacillus sp. MYb56 | reverse complement strand
CTCTTTACTTAGGAATCCCCCTCTTCTAAACGAAGTGAAAGTGGGGGGAGTTCAACAAGGTTATTAGTATCAATTTGAACAAACATTATTTCGAAGCTACATTTGAAGAAATAAAAAGAATGACGCTACTAGCTCAAAAGTAATGGTGTGTTAATGTAGCCAAGTACAAAGAAGATATTAAATAGTTAGCTTAAGTGATAAAGTGATTGATGAGGGAATATCATAAGGGAATTGCGGTGATGAGAGGGAAGAGAAAGTCGTGGAAGAAGTTCTGGTGATGATATTATTTTAACTGCAAAAATACAGAAATATCCCTATTTCTACGTAGGGATATTTCTATATTTCTAAATCTCTGTTAATAATTTAAATTTCCTTTTCTGTTCGGGAGTTAATTGATTTTCTACATAATAATGTATAAGTAAATCTATTATTTCATGAGCATATTTCTTAATAGTGAGCTTCATTAGTGTTCCAAGCTCTTCATGAGTCATGAGATTGGCTAGAAGTTTAAAAACCGCCCTATTGGTTTTTAAATTTCATACATTCACTTGTCTTTACTCGTTTTCAGGTGAAGAAACAGGAGTATCTTAGCTATTTTCGATAAAAAAATCAGGGATATATAGAAATAGGGATATTTCTATACTGCGGGAGAGGAGCACAGGGATGATATGTGATACACGTAATAGAGCTATAAAATTAACGGATAATGCTTAAATCATTGATGTCAAAAACGATAGACTACAATGAAAATGAAACTAAAATGATATTCCTGATCTGGAAGAGATAAAAGCGTTGCAATTAGCTATTCAAGTAATTGATAATTTTTCTAATAAATAACTTATCTAATTAAATAGAGTAACTGGTACTTTAGTTCAACATGAATTAAACAACTTTAAAGAGCCTTACTATAAAAAAATATAGCAAGGCTCTTATATTTTTTTATCAAAATTAAATAACTTTACTATCAATTTACATAAGGAATATCATGAGGATGTTGCAGTGGAGAGAGAGAAGAAAAGGTTGTGGAGGAAGTTCTGGTGATGATATGTATTAAAATTGAAAAAAATATAGAAATATCCCTATTTCCATGTAGGGATATTTCTATATTTCTAAATCTCTGTTAATAATTTAAATTTCCTTTTCTGTTCGGGAGTTAATTGATTTTCTACATAATGATGTATAAGTAAATCTATTATTTCATGAGCATATTTCGTATTAGTAAGTTTCATTAGTGCTCCAAGCTCTTCCTTAGATTGACTAGAAATTTTAATACTACCTTGTTGGTTTTTAAATTTCTTTTTCTCTGGTGTTTGCTCCTTCTTTTGTTCCTGTTGATTTACTTGTTCTTGTTCATTTTTAGGTGGAAAAGTAGGAGTATCTTCGCCACTTTTGGTTACAACTGAATCCTCGTTTGGGATATAAGGCTCTGTTGGGTCAAAATTGCTCTTTTTTCTGCCTAATAATCCAGGAGTTCTTGCCATGTTATACACCAACCTTCATACTTTCAAAAACATTGATACGAGATAATAATTCATCACTAATTTTTTCGTATAGTTCTATTACATTTAAATCATGTCTATCATTTTCAGTAATACCGTTAACATCAAACCTTTTAATACGTTCCATCTGTGGAACGATATTTTTAAATAGGTTTTCTTCACCAAAAATTTCACGAGCATTTTCCATAATGTATTCATCCACTTTACCATTATTTTTTAATAGCACTGGAAGAATACCTACAACTTCAATATCAAGATTATATTGCTCTTTTAATTTTATTAGTTGGTTAATGTAGTTTTCTGCACCTGTAAGAGAACGTTCTTGTGTTTGTAGAGTTATAAGAACATAATCAGAAGCTACAACTGCATTTTTTGTAACTTCAATCGACATAGGTGGAACATCGATAAATATGTAATCGTATTTATGTTTTATTTTCTCAAGCAATTCCTTAAAGTAGAAATCTTCCTCTTCTTCCGAAGAACACGATTTATATAGAAATTTTGCGAAATCTTGAAAATCAACATAAGAAGGAATTAAATGTAAATTTTCCATTATTTCAACTTCTAATCCATTTAAATTCCCCTCTTGAATTCCTTTCATCAATGTTTTAGTTAAAGCTACCTTTTCGTCAGGATTAAGGATAGATTTTGTTAACATAAGAGATTTTGTTGCATTACTCTGTGGATCAAGGTCAACGAGTAAAGTTCTTTTTCCCTTTTTTGCGAATTCATAAGAGTTTAATACAGCATTAGTGGTTTTACCAACGCCGCCTTTGTAATTCCCAACAGTAATTGTAATAGCCATTTATACCACTCCATTTATTTTCTGGAAGATTTCCCTATTTCTATATTTTAGTGAAAAGATTAGAAATATAGGGAAATATCTAATTATAGAAATAGGGATATTTCTATGTTATAAAGAAAATTATAGCAGTGATATGTGGTACATGCAATAGAATCTGTCATTTATACCACTCCATTCATTTTTTGAAAAAGTCCTTATATCCCCATATCCCATGCTCATCAAGCTAAGAAAAGCAAATATCCCAAAGCGAGAGAATTGGTATTACCAGATGAGCTGTATAAAATTTTTGTTTTGGGGGCTTTTTAAAAAAGAAACATTCATTCCTATAATTGATGTTGCATAAGTGTAACTTGATGGCAGAGGTATAGAAATAGGGATATTTCTATATTGAAAGGAGGATTATAGTTATGATATGTGATACATACAATGGGATCAGTAGTTTTCAAGAGCTCCCCCCTATATCATCATTTCTATAATCAAAGTAGAGACGTAGGGATATTTCTATATTTGGAGAGGGATTATAATGGTGATATGTGGTACATACAATAGAATCAGTAATTTGTTCAAAAGCTCCCCCTATGCCTCCATTTCTGATAACTAAAGTAGAAATATAGGGAAATATCCAATTATAGAAATAGGGATATATCTATATTACGCGGGGGATTATAATAGTGATATGTGGTACATATAATAGAATCAGTAATTTGTTGAAAGACTCCCCCTATACCACCATTTTTAATAATAAAAGTAAAGATATAGGGAAATATCTAATTATAGAAATAGGGATATTACTATAATAAAAGGAAGATTATAATAGTGATATGTGGTACATACAATAGAATCAGTAATTTTTCAAAGGCTCCCCTTATACCATCATTTCTAATAATAAAAGTGGATGTATAGGGAAATATCTAATTATAGAAATAGGGATATTACTATAATAAAAGGAATATTATAGTAGTGATGAGTGGTACATACAATGGAATCAGTAATTTTCAAGAGCTCCCCCCTATATCATCATTTCTATAATCAAAGTAGAGACGTAGGGAAATATCTATATTATGAGAGAGATTATAATAGTGATGTGCAGTACATACAATAGAATCAGTAATTTTTCAGATGTGCCCTCTATACCACCCTTTCAAATAATAAAAGCCGAAGAATAGGGGGATATCCAATTATAGAAATAGGGATATATCTATATTATGAGAGGGATTATAATAGCGATGTGCAGTACATACAATAGAATCAGTAATTTTTGAGAGACACCCCCTATACCAGCCTTTCAAATAATAAAAGCAGGAGAATAGGGAAATATCCAATTATAGAATAGGGATATATCTATATTATAATAGTGATGTGCAGTACATACAATAAATTTAGTAATTTTTGAGAGACACCCCCTATACCAGCCTTTCAAATAATAAAAGCAGGAGAATAGGGAAATATCCAATTATAGAAATAGGGATATATCTATATTACGAGAGAGTATAATAGTGATGTGCAGTACATACAATAGAATCAGTAATTTTTGAGAGACACCCCCTATACCAGCCTTTCAAATAATAAAAGCAGGAGAATAGGGAAATATCCAATTATAGAATAGGGATATATCTATATTATAATAGTGATGTGCAGTACATACAATAAATTTAGTAATTTTTGAGAGACACCCCCTATACCAGCCTTTCAAATAATAAAAGCAGGAGAATAGGGAAATATCCAATTATAGAATAGGGATATATCTATATTATAATAGTGATGTGCAGTACATACAATAAATTTAGTAATTTTTGAGAGACACCCCCTATACCAGCCTTTCAAATAATAAAAGCAGGAGAATAGGGAAATATCCAATTATAGAATAGGGATATATCTATATTATAATAGTGATGTGCAGTACATACAATAAATTTAGTAATTTTTGAGAGACACCCCCTATACCAGCCTTTCAAATAATAAAAGCAGGAGAATAGGGAAATATCCAATTATAGAAATAGGGATATATCTATATTACGA
>NZ_PCOH01000076.1:0-3478 GCF_002976445.1 Bacillus sp. MYb56 | reverse complement strand
GATGTGCAGTACATACAATAGAATCAGTAATTTTTGAGAGACACCCCCTATACCAGCCTTTCAAATAATAAAAGCAGGAGAATAGGGAAATATCCAATTATAGAATAGGGATATATCTATATTATAATAGTGATGTGCAGTACATACAATAAATTTAGTAATTTTTGAGAGACACCCCCTATACCAGCCTTTCAAATAATAAAAGCAGGAGAATAGGGAAATATCCAATTATAGAAATAGGGATATATCTATATTACGAAGGAAATTATAGCGGTGATATCAGGACTACTTCATTTTGATACCCCCATCCCTAAAGGGGAAAGATGACTTATGTCAGTGGAATTCGTGCTACCCAAAAAAAGGTCTATTTCTAGATGTCCAAAAAACAAAATAAGATTGTGATACCGTACGAATTTCGTATTAACCGTAGGAACTGCGGGATTAGCCTAATAGGATAACCGAAGGATACTTTGGTGTTCGTAGGAATCCCCCACTTCAAACAACCCATAAGTGGGTTAAGTGGGGGGGAGCTCAATTCAACAGAATTTAGGTCACATAAATATAAAAAGACCTTAGGATTATACCCAAAGGTCTTCTTTACTAGTTAGAAATCAAGCTCTTCGTTATCTTCTTCAGAAATCCCACCAAGTACTACCCTAGCGTTAATAATTTTGCCTTCTTGCAATATGGGCTCCTCTGTTTTTAAATTTTCTTGTCTTTGTGCGGGAACAAATCCATTAGTAAGTAAAAGATCCAATTTATTTTCAACTGTATCTAAAAGATTTAATCTCTGTTCTACATTATCTAATTTCTGTAGTAGTTGCTCATAACGTTGTTCATTTTGTACCAGTTCAACAACAAATGCTGTTAATTGTCTACCATTAGCTTTTTCATTAAGGATTCTATACACATCTTCAGGCATATTATCAGCATGTAATGCCATTTTTCTATTTTTAGCCATTATCAGCACATCCCTTTATTTTAAGCTAACTGTCCCTTCATTTCATCAATTACTTTTAATTCTAATGCAGCTAGATTAATTGTGCGTGAAGTTGGAGCAAATACTTCTTTTTCGCTATTTTGAATAATATCGTTCAAGAAGAAGTGATTGTTTTTAGCAGCCATTTCAGACATATGATTCAATAAAGCGAGACGGATGTATGGTTCTAAAACGGGTGCTTCGCCTCCGATATAAATGAATTTCAATACTGTATTCGTACTAGATGGGATGAATACATCAAGAATTTTAGCAACTAAAATTCTTGCATATTCTTTCAGTGCCTCTACAATTTCATTTGTAAAATCATATTCTTCACCAGTATTTTCATTCGATAGTACATACTTTTGTACTTTATATTTATTAACTATAAATTTCTCTAATGTTCTTAGATCCTTAAAGTATTGAATCAATTTTTCTTTTCTAAAGCGTTCTAGGTATCCTAAGAATGGTTCAATATCGATAACTTGGAAAGAATCTCTGTGCTTAGGTGTAGTAAGTCCTTTACCTAATCGCACAGCATCTGTAGAACCGCCACCAATGTCAGTTAAAACTACTTCATAGTCATCGAATCTCTCAGATTCATATCGCTTTTCAATACTAATTACATTTGTATTCTGATCTTTTGAAACCATTTTATATTTTAAAGAATGTCTGGCAACTTCTGATTCATTTCTACATTTTGCTGAATTGACTGTAATAGTTAGTTCTTTCTCCATTCCTGGTGTTAACACTTTAACTTTATGTTCACCGATAAATTTTTCTTCCATTTTTTTATGGGCAATGCTAAATTTCTCTTCGCGTTTTAAAAGCCAAATTGGAAGCATCATACTCATGTGTTCAATTTCAACTTCATTATCTTCTTGATCAGCGTTAAGGGCATGATAATATGCTATTGCTCCTAAAAAGCTTACGTATGGGATAGGACTATTAATTTTATCGTGCATCTTATTTACATGTGAGTTTGCCAACTGATTATCTTCAGCTAATTGCCCAACTAAATAGAAAGACTCTTCACCTTCGATTTCAGCGGAAATTAGTAATCTATCCAGTAAATCTTCTGGTCTAGAAATACGATCAACAAGTAAATCCTCGGCTTTTTTCTTTGAAATTTTAACTACATTCGTTGCAAGTTCAATATAATAACCATCAACCATGAAATTATTAAAACTATTTCCGAAATCTGCTACTTTTCTTCCAATTTTCATTTATAATTCCCCCTTTATACATTAAGTACGACTTAAGTGCTACTTTTGATTATGCTTTAGCATATTTAATCAAAAATAAGAACACTTTAAATAATAAGTACGACTTGAATCGTACTTATTATTTAATTAACCTATACACTTAAAAAATTCAAAATAAACAAGGAAATACCTTCTTTCAAACGAATTAATCACATAACAGTTAGGCGCCGACATGTCGAACATAAATGATGATGAATAACAGTAAAAAAACAACATGACCGACATAAATGATGGTCAACAACAATGTAATGACAACATGACCGACATGGATGATAATCAATAACAATACAATGACAACATGACTGACATGGATGATAATCAATAACAATACAATGACAACATGACCGACATGGATGATAATCAATAACAATGTAATGACGACATGTCGGACATCGATAATAACAAATGACGATGGGGGGAGGACGATGAAATGGATAGGGAAGAACCTTATAAGAAAACATATTCCCTTGCAGATATAGCAAGGATGCTTGGGAAGCCACGGACAACTCTTCAGGCCTGGCGGGATCAATTCAAACCATATTTACCAACCGTCACTGGGACGAAGGGGCGAACGCTGAGATATGAACAGGAAGCATTAGAGCTTTTTAAATTAATTGCTAATATGAAAGATGCACAAGAGCCACCAGAAATAATAGAACGGATGTTAAAACAAAATGTAGATTATATTGTAGTAGAAGAGAGCGATGAAGACGACGAAATCACGAAGCCAATTATTCAGACGATGTATGAAAGTATGAAAGAGGTTTCTATATATTTTCAAGAGCAAAAAGCCATGAACATGGAACTTTTACAGCGCATAGATCATTTAGAACAAACTAATCATATGTTATTGAATAAGATTGATGAACAACACAAGAATATTGATGGGAAAATAAATAACAGGGATCAACAGCTATTAGAAGTAATTCGTGAAATACAAGAAACTAAGAAGTTAGTTGCATCTACTCAACAAGAAAAATCATGGTTCGCTAAATTATTTAAAAAATAACTTAAATAATACAAAAAAAGTAGGGAAGCTTGTAAAAACATACAAGCTTCCCTACTTTTTGTAAATTTGATATATTTCCTCAAATAATCACAAAAATTAAGAGGGAGTCTTCTGTCAGAAAATGATAAAGAACATACTTATAATGTTTCCCTTTTAGGATAGAATACTGTATTTATCATTTTAGCCAAGAAGACTCCTTCCTCAAGGAACGCGAAGTGAGTAGGT
>NZ_PCOH01000075.1:0-7968 GCF_002976445.1 Bacillus sp. MYb56 | reverse complement strand
GAGGTTGTACCGTAGGTACCATCTCACGGTTAATAAAATAATATCAGGTTGATAAAGTTTCCACTTGAATAGATTTTGCTTTTCCATACCAATCACATCCTTTTTCAGAGTACTAGTATCAGTATGTCCAAGTTTAGGAGGTTACTTACAAGCGTTTTGGAGTGTTTGCACCAGAACCATTAATAATACGCACAAAAAATATCCCTTTATACAAAGGGATAAAGCGGTGCAACTTTTTTATAAGCGGTATAACTTTCTTTAAAACGGTACATCTTTTTTATAAACAGTACGACTTTATTTCAAAGGTACATTATTATTGAATATTTTTCCAGTTTGGCCCCTCATACCCGGAATCATTTCCGTACCCCGAGTTGACAAATAGCTCAAAAAAAGAACCCAATTAATAGGTTCTTTTTTTGTTGCTGATTATTTTTGTTCTAAAATACGTTCAATCTCATCTATGCCTAATTTACTGGCTTTAGCAATCGTTTCAAGTGGTACACCAAGTTCATGCATACCTTTAATCATCTGTATTTTTCCTTGCTGAACCCCTTGCTGAACCCCTTCTTGAATTCCTTCCTTTTTCCCCTCATTACGAGCATGAGCAAACTTTGCAGCCTCATCCATTAAAGCCTTTTCTCTTGCTTCATATGCTTGACGGAAAGATGAATCTTGACTCATACGTTCCCACTTATTCATTGCTTTTTGTAAAATCGGATCTTGGTTCATGGCAATGTCCTCCAATGTTTGTGTGAGATACTCATCTTCATTCGCTGGTAATAATAATAACCAACGAACAAACGAATCTTCCCACGGATTAACTTTCTCTTCGCGCCATTGCTGTAGTAACTTTGGAATCTCTACAATATGAACTTCTATATCGTCACTTAATAACTTTTGTTGTTGCTGATTCCAAAGGATTCCTGTTGTATGAAACGCTTCATATTCTGGAAACATCACAAAGTTTAACAAGTTAATGGTAATCGTTTTATGAAGTGAGCTATAAGGCATTCCTTTTTGCAATTGAGAGGTGTATAACCTTCCCCAATAATACAAGCTTCGTTTAATCATATCGTGATTGTTATTCAACTGTATTTCTACATTTACCTTTGTTCCTGTATTTAATGTAGCCGAAATATCTAAAATTGATAATTTATCTTCTTCATATTCTCGATGTAAATGTGGATCTTCTAATTGTAGGGAAACAATAGGTGATTCTAAAGAATCTTTTAAAATGGCATTTAAAAAAGCAACTAAAATATCTTCATTCCCATTTGTGCCAAATAACTGCTTAAATGCAAAATCGATACGTAAATTTACTAATGAATTGGACATGGTTTTCCTCTTCCTGTTTCAGACTATATCTTTACCTATATTGTACATAAAACCAAAGTCAACATGCAAACAATCTCTATGATTTATATAGAGGATGCATACAGATATACACAATAGATTATCAAAGACGATTTGGGGTCACCATATAATTTTGAGAAAATGGTACGCTAAGGAATTTATAACCGCAACAAACCTTGATTTCATAGGGATATAAGTATTTCCCTTAAAGGCATATATTTGGAACAAATGGATTGAGCGAAAAGAAATAAAGTGATACTTAAAATATTTATTTGAATAAAAATGTGAACTACAAGGATTCGACATTATACGACAAAACGATGTAATTTTTCGGAATATTAAAACAACCATGAGATGAGGTAACTATATGAATCTATTTCGAAAAAAATCTATTTCAGCATTATTAGCACAGTCAGAACAAAAAGAGGCATCTTTAAAAAAAGAACTCGGTGCTTTTGATCTTACTATGCTCGGGATCGGCGCTATTATCGGAACTGGAATTTTCGTTCTTACCGGTGTTGCCGCAGCAGGACACGCAGGACCAGCACTTGTTTTGTCGTTTATTTTATCCGGTTTAGCCTGTGTATTTGCAGCATTATGTTATTCTGAATTTTCATCTACTGTACCGGTATCCGGTAGTGCTTACACTTATAGCTATGCAACATTTGGAGAATTGATCGCTTGGATTTTAGGGTGGGATTTAATTTTAGAATATGGATTAGCTTCCTCAGCTGTTGCATCTGGTTGGTCAGGGTATTTACAAGGACTATTAAGTGGATTCGGTATTACATTACCTACTGCTTTAACAAGCGCATATAGTCCTGAAGCGGGAACATATGTAGACTTACAACTGTATTACAGCCATTTCCGAACGAGAAAGCCCATCGCCTTTAGGCATGGGATGATAGTGAGGTTGGATACGGAGTACCATTAAAAATCGAAAGGTTTGTGGTACTTTAAGTATCCAAAGTGTTGGTATTTTTTATCATTTTTGTTGCAGTTTAATAAATAAACTGATACAGTATAACCATGATAAATGATTATAGAAGAACTAAAACAACCGTATCATTCATTAACTATCATTTTGTTTTTTGTCCACGATACAGAAGAAAGATTTTTCTAAACACAAAAGTAGAAGAACGTTTCAAAATGTTGGTTCAAGAAATATGTAACGGACTGGATATTGTTATTATCGCAATGGAATGTGATACAGACCACGTTCACTTATTTTTAAATACAATGCCAACACTTAGTCCCGCCGATACAATGGCAAAAATTAAAGGGGTGACATCAAAGCGTTTGAGGGAAGAATTTCCTCACCTTATGCACTTGCCAAGTCTGTGGACACGTTCCTATTTTGTTTCTACTGCTGGAAATGTATCAAGTGAGACAATAAAACATTATGTTGAAAATCAAAAAACACGGGGGTGAAACTTATGTCGCAAACCATAACAGTTCAAGTTAAATTGCTTCCAACAAAAGAACAAATCTGTTTATTGGAACAAAGTAGCCTCGAATATATCAGGGTCATTAATGAACTTGTATCTGAAATGGTTGAGTTAAAGAAAAGCACTAAGAAAAGTACAAAAGATGTTCTCGCTAACCTACCAAGTGCGGTTAAGAATCAAGCGATTAAAGATGCGAAAAGTGTGTTTTCTACAAAGGTGAAAAAAAGTAAATACAAAATCATTCCGATTTTAAAGAAACCCGTTTGCGTATGGAATAACCAAAATTATTCATTTAACTTCACACACATCTCGATTCCATTTATGGTGAATGGAAAATCAACTCGTTTGAAAATACGTGTTTTATTAGTAGATAAGAATAATCGTAACTATAATTTGTTAAAACACAAGTTAGGTACACTCCGCATCACAAAAAAATCTCACAAATGGATCGCTCAAATATCTGTTACAATTCCTACATCCGAAAAGACAGGAACAAAGATAATGGGTGTCGATTTAGGGCTAAAAGTTCCCGCTGTTGCAGTAACAGACGGTGACAAGGTTCGTTTCTTCGGAAACGGAAGACGAAATAAATATATGAAACGTAAGTTTCGTAGTGTCCGCAAGCAGTTAGGAGAAGGTAAGCAATTGAATGCTATTCGCCAATATAATGATAAAGAACAAAGATGGATGAAAAACGAAGAACATAAAGTAAGTCGTAAAATTATTGATTTTGCAATATATAATAATATTTCTGTCATTCGATTAGAACAACTAACGAATATTAGACAGACGGCAAGAACAAGCCGTAAAAACGAAAAAAATCTACATACTTGGTCATTTTATCGTTTAGCACAATTTATCGAGTACAAAGCGACATTAGTTGGTATTAAGATCGAATATGTGAACCCTGCTTATACAAGTCAAACCTGTCCAAAATGTTCTGAAAAGAACAAGGCACAAGACAGAAAATACAAGTGTAAATGTGGGTTTGAGAAACATCGTGATATCGTTGGGGCGATGAATATTCGCTACGCAACTGTGATTGATGGTAACAGTCAATCAGCCTAAGCACCTATATGGTCTGGTTTAGGAGGGGCAATGAGATGCCCTCATCTTGAAGGCTGTTCAAAACAGAAATGGACTGCGAACGCTTAGTCATTCAAGAATCCCACCCGTTAATCCGTAAGGATTAGGGCTTGCGACTTCAGTCGTGGGAGTCTCAACAGAAAGAATTGAGCAGATAAGGAATGATTCTAATAATTTTTTATTTGTATATGAGGAAGATTGTAAAGTTAAAGGAAGTATATTTATGACTTTTTGTCTTGATCCTGGATATCAATTTAGACCATATACCGTTCTAGAGTATGTGATTGTAAATGAAGATTTTCGAGGTAATGGGATAGGTGAAAAGTTACTAAAACATGTAGAACGGCTATCAATTGCAAGGGGATCCACAAGAATTATCTTATTAAGTAGTACAACTAGAATAGAAGCACATAAATTCTTTTCTAAAAATGGTTATAATGGCACTATAAGTAAGGGATTCAAGAAGTATATACCAATTAATTAAGTTTTATATATAAGAGCCATTCTTAGCTATAGGAACGGCTTTCTTAATTATCTTTAAATTAACTAACACAGTTTAAAAGAAGTCAACGATGCATAAAGTTTTCGTTATGGGGATAATTCAAAACCTTAGGTTGATAGTGATGTGAAGTCCCCCCTAAACGAAAATTTTTACCTATCGACAATTCAGCTCATTTTTTCAGTTTGGGGTAACAACGAATTCTTTGTACACTAGCATGATTTTTTGTTCCTCCTATTGATTTATACTTTATATTTCTTACTATTTCAGCGAAAATGATAACTAGACATATACCATCCATTTAAAACAGGAGGAAACACAAATGAAATGTTATCAATTGCACTTGGAATTAGTGGGATGTCCTTTCCCCATTTGGAGAAGAGTTAGTTTACCGACAGATTTATCCTTTGATGATTTACATGACGTGATTCAATGCTTATTTCAGTGGCAACACCAACATTTATTTGAATTTACTGTGGGGAAATATGTAATTTCATCTCCTCCTGATCCGAGCATTTCCTTTCATACATTGGCAATGACTACGTCGTCCCCGATGCTACATGCTGATAAAACTATGCTACACCAACACATCGGAAAAACGGATCAGGCTTTTCAATATGTATATGATTTTGGAGATCATTGGCTGTTACAGATTCATGTTGAAAAGATATTTGATCAACCTTCTGATGAAATAAAATGTATAGGAGGAGAAAATGCGGCGCCATTAGAGGATATTGGGGGCATTCCAGGGTATATTGAATTTTTAGAAGCGATAAAAGATTCTTCACACCCACAACATAAAATCTACGCAGAATGGGATTTATTAAATTTTGATCCTTCTTTCTTTGACATACACGAAATTAATAAAGGATTAACTTATTGTGATTAAGTACTAAATGAATGCTAGTTTATTTATGGGATATCGCCACATCGCTATCAACCTAACAAAACAAAATACCCCATAAAATGAAAAAATACGCTATTCTTTCCTATGATTCTACAGAAAGGATAACGTATTTTTTGCTTTATGGGTAGTGCTATCCCTTATATGACTTCTTGTGATTTCGGTGAAAGTCGTGATGGTACTTCATAACCTTAGCTTGATAGCGATGTGGCGAGACCCCTATAACGAATTACATGAATTATTAATAGTTTCATAAAACTGGTCCGCAATATTCCCCATCTCTTTATGTCTTCGGAAACTTTGCAACAGAACTAGAAAGAGGAATGTGACATTTTTTAAGATTTATTTTTCCTTCAAAAACAAAAAAAATCCTTTATCACTTATTAAAGTATCTTTTTTGTTTACATAATATAATTACCACCGACTTATATGAGAGGTAGTCTTCAGTGGGACTGGATTCCAACTTTGTTGTATTGTTTGCCATGATTTGACCGTTCCATCTTTACTTTTAATAAATGCTTTAAATTCTATATTTCTTTCAGCTGGCAACACAACATTTCCTCTCCAATCATTACTATGAGAATCATAATATAATTGAATTGGATACTGTTTCGTGTCCCAACTTCCTAATTCCGCACGATTCCCAGTAATATAAACAGTATCTCCTATTGTTGTAGGAGCATTTTTTACTACAATCGTTTGCATAACAGGAGTCACACCTAATAAATCTTTAAATTTCTCCATTAATGAATTGTTATACATTACATCTTGATACCGAAGTAACGTAAATCCAGCAAAATTATAATTAAAAGCCATTTCTGCAACTCTGTTATACTCTGCCTCATTTCCTAAACTTAAAGCATTTTCACCATTTAATACAATTCCCTTTTGATTAGCTAATGTTGCAATTTCTTGTACTAATGTTCTAGGCATTGAATATTCTGGATAACTACCTTTGTCTGTCATCTCTAGACAAGTAAATGTTACATCTAACTTTGCGCTTTTGAAAGCATCAAGTAAATGGCTATAATTATTATACCCTGCTGGCTTTTCTGCCCCGTGAGGTATAACCGGATTATTATATTGCCAATGTACTCCTGCAATCTTTGCGCCGATTGGTACTTGAAAACTTGGATCAAAAGCATCGTGTGCCAATTCACCAATTAATTTTGTATGACTTTCTAAAACACCTTGATACCATTCTAAATAATCTTTTCCATATGAAGAGTTATATCCATTCTTTAGAAACAGTTCCCCATCACTTGGTGGTAAAATTTCTGAAACAGAAGTAAATTTTTTACTCCACTCTTTGTTCACTTCATTTAAGGAATCATATTTATTTAATACCCATGAACGGAATTTTGATTTTGCAAATTCTGTATAGGCTTGAAACTTTCCACGTGATGGATAACCGCTTCCATCAGCAGATGTGTAGGAAGGATATCTCAGCTCTCCAGCTGGTCCCCCAGATAAGTATATCTTTGCGATTACATCTTTATACGGTTTCATAGCTACTGCGAATGCCGTATATAGTTCACCATATTCCTTTTGAATTACATCTGAAGCAAGTGGATTCAATGTTTCTTTATTAACGTTTCCGGTTTCAGATTTAAAGTAAAGACTATCATCATTTTTTTGATTCCAAACCCAGGAAGGAATTGGTGTATTACAATCATCGCCAACATTTCCACCACACTGATGTGTAGAAATAATAGGTATCATTTTCATACCTGCATTTCTTACTGATTGAGCAAAACGCTGTGCGTATGAAAAATCAAATTGCTGATCCCCGTTCTTTTCCATATCTCCCCACCAAAAATCAACAGTAATAGCATAAAAACCATTTTGTTTTGCCCACCTTAAATCATTTTCAAATGTCTCCCAATTTGTTACTTCCGGAATCTTTTTTAATGGTGCCATTAAGTAAGCTTTGTAATCCGGATTCATTCCTTTTCCATTTACGGCTGCAAAACTTGCTTGTGGAATTAATAGAGATACAAATAACATCAAGACAGATAAAATGACAATACCATAATATTGAAACTGTTTTTTCATCCCTTTTCTCCTTTTCCTTTTTTAAATTTATAAAACACTTTTGTATCCGTTTTCATTATATACGAAAAACGCAATCGTTTGCATGAAAAATATTGCATAATATTAAACTAAAATAAACAAGCTAGATTAATTAACTTGTTTATTTTAAAATTCGATTACAGATTATTCGGTTCTGGTGCAAAAAATCGCTGAAATAAAATTCATTCCAACCATCTCAATACTTAACACGAAGATAATAAGCTGGATTCTTATCGACTGTTATAGCACGAGGCTTTGAAACACGAAAAGGCCGCAAAACTCTCTTGAAAAAGCGCTTTGCAGCCTTCTGGTTTCTTATTTTTCTTAGGAAAAATCGATTCTGTTTTCTTTCGAATCAACACCACGATATAAATATATTCATTACCCTTTTACTTTGATATATGTTTCATGGACTCTTCAAGAGTCATTGGTTTGAGGTGACGTCAGATTCGTTTATCCAATTCAGGACCATACTGATATGGTGACTCCAATCAGCTAATGAAAAAACTAAAATAGAATCATATTAAATAATAAAAAAGAACCCTTGTATTGATATGATCCCCTTATAGTAGACAGGAAAAAGAAAGCACATTAACCTGTTTACT
>NZ_PCOH01000074.1:0-8176 GCF_002976445.1 Bacillus sp. MYb56 | reverse complement strand
ATATATATAATATATTTCAATTTCTAATGTAAACAAATATTCAAAAGTTTACATTTGTGAATAAAAAGAACATGTAGAGATTACTACATGTTCTTTTTGATTTAATGGCAATATTATAACTTGTTTTTATTAGTTTGCTATTTTCATACTTTTGTAAAACTCGTTTTCACTAAATGAACATTAAAAAAGTTTACTTTCGGTTTTTGTTTAAATTTTAAAATTGTAATTTAATCCCAGATCGGTCCCTCATTCCCTGAATCGTTTCCGTACCCCATATTTATAGGGATTTTTTAATTTGTCGAAAAAATTCGAAAGAAAAAATAGGAAAACACTTGAATTTTTAACCTATATAGGTTAAGTTTAAGTTGAAAGGAGATTCATATAAAAATATTTATAGATTTAGAAAGGGATTTGTTAATGAAGGAAATTGATAAGTATATGTTTCTTCAAGAAGCGGCTATAAGATGGGGGATACCCTATGAAACAGTAAAAAACAAGGTAAAACCATCTTTAGCAAAAGAAGAACAAATTGATAGTATGATTGAACGCGGTTTGATTAAATATTTTGAACCGCCGCGTGATCCGAACCGCATATATAAACGGGATCAAAAGTCTTGGCTTGTATCGATTGATGCAATGCATGAATGGTTTGGTGAACCTAAAAATAAAAAGTAAAAAACAAAAGAGAAAGATGTTTCCGCGCCTGCCAGCCTGGAAAAACACCTTCCTCTTATGGGCCAATATAATTTAAGAAAGGAAGAATGGCTATGAAACAAATCCTTATTAAAATTACGTCTGGTGAGCCTATTTTAACACAACCTCACCTTAAATTTAAATTCCTCAAAAAATTTTACTCATCAATTTCAGAAAATTACAAAAACTTAAATCGTTATTTTGGTATTGAAGAATATGTTTCCGATCAGATTTGATTTTATGGTTTCTTTGCAACCTCCATTTTTATGATGCTTTTCACTTACTTATTTTCGGGTATCTTATATGGATTTTAGAGGAAAGCCATATGGAAAAATGCCTATTTTCAAAACAATCTTTCTAGAAAGGAGATAACACATTGATTCAATCATTAAAGAGTACCATGCAATTTATTGGTTTGATCTTAATTAGTGCGTTGATTGCTGTCAGCTTAGTAAATTAGGCCTTTAAGAAAGAAAGGATCAATCACATGGAAGATTACAAGTGTAGAGCGTGCGGAGAGATTGCCGCGGAAGGATTTGCGTTAGGAAGACTATGTTATTACTGCATTGAAGAAGTTGTAATTCACATGAAAAAATAGATAGAAGACAAAGAAATTTCTTGTACGCATGGAGATAATCAAACAATCGAAATCAAGGGAACAGATGAATCTATAACGGTTTGTCATGAGTGTGGAGAAGAAGTATAAAAGGGAGGTAAGAAAATGAAAATCGGTGTATCTGTATGGAGAGTTCTTTGCAAAGAAACAAAGTTGAAATTGCTTCAAAATGCCATGCAAGAAAGCAAAAGCCGCTTTACAAAAAAAGCCCTTTCCATTGCTATAAAGCAACAGAAAGGGGAAGTGTGATGAGTGATCGTATCGGTGAAGGGCACAAGAAATAAGATGCCTTCAAAAATATTTTAGCATGTTCATTTGAGAAATAAAGGGGGAATTTAATGTGATGAAAACAGTCCAATTATTGAAAAGTGAAGAATTTGAAATTGGTACAACGGATAAAAACGGGCACAAATTAAGACAGTCCGATTTTGTTGTCACACAAGATGACTTTGAAGGTATTAGTATCTGTCAAATCCTATACAACAGTATTGCAAAAGAGTTTGTGGCCATGAGTGATTCTAATTGGTGGATACCGTATCATGATTTATCTGTTGCAACAGAAAGGCTAGATCATGTCATTGCAAAAGAGTTTTTGGGGCTAGAAAAATGCGGTACATATTGGGGTAAGAATCGTACACCATTTATTAGAACGCCAATTGAATATTTCAATCCTGTTGAGGAATCCACTTTTATTTTAGAAAAATTAGGGAGGCAATATGACGATCTATTGAGCGTAAAAGAAAATGGGTGCTGGTACCTAACAGTGAATAAGAAAATATATAGTGAAAAGCGTCTTGGAGTAGCCGCCTGTTTAGCCGCAATTGATACCGTAAGAAACAATAAGTAGGGATTTGATTTTAAGGAAGAAATACAAATTAAAATTATAAATAGGGGGAATCAAAATGTTACATGCAGTTATGCAAGAGCAAAATTACTGGAAAGGCCAGAAACAGAAATTCCAAAAAAATAATAAGAAGTTATTGATTTCATTAGAACCACATTTGTATGAAAGATTGGAAGAGTTCGCATTGTATAACGAAAATTCAGATCAAATTGCATCGGAGCTAGTAACAGAAGGCTTAGACTATATCTATATGGAGGATATACCTGTAAGGCAATCTCATGCTTTTCAGCATTTTGTAGAAATTGAATTATCACTATTTCAGCAAAAACTCTTACAACAATTAGCACTCAAACGAGGGTGTTCAACAAGAAAAATGGCATATACAGTATTACATTTTATGTTACAGACAAAGTAAAAGAATCCAACATTTAACGAAGGATTCTCATACCAGGTGTTCGTTGGCAAATAGCTTTACCAAAGGAATTGAGTCTCGACCACTCAATTCTTTTTTTATGTTATAAAAAAGAATGTAATTTGTCAAAAAGCATTTGCTATAGAATAACAAATGCTTTTTGTTGAACTTGAATTGAACACTTTCAGAAAGTATTTATATTGTTTGCCTTTTTCTCTTGAAAAATTTTGCCCTCAATCACTAATTTTAACATAGAATATAGAAAATGTAGCGTTTTAATATCAAAAAACCCATTGGTTTTATATGGATTCTTTCTTTATAATAATGAAAGGTAGTTCCCGAATGTAGATAGGCTCTCATGCAAGAAAAGCAAGAGAGCCTATCTACATAAAAAAAGATTGGATATTTGCCAACCTTTTGGTGTAAGGGGTTTAATGACAGCTTGTTATTACAACTCTTTTTTTATTTCAAGAAATTTAATCAGAAAATTCATTCTTGCATTTTTTCTCAATATATCATTTCATATTTTTGGATTATAATATAGTTAATTCTTTTTATTTCTATATCTGTCTCTTATCTTTTTGTTATGAATCCTTATTGAAAGAATTCTTTTTTTATCCTAATTTTTTTGTCTAATCGATATTTCCCCATTGCTTCATAGATTAAAAGGTCTAATTTTTGACTAAAATCAATTACTTTTTGATGACTAAATCCATATTTTTTTACAAGATAGCTCAATTCTTCTTTTTGATCTTCTATCATGTCATGTAGTAATTTCATATCCACTTTTTCTTTTAAACTCCTTTATACATAGAATCTCGAAAAAATTGTACCCAAAAAATTGCAAACAAAAAACAAGGCTGAAACCAGCCTTGCTCTAAAGGAAAAAAACTAACTCTTATATCTAAGAGTACATTATGTATGGAAATTTTTGAAGTGAGATACATTCATAAAAGGATAAAAACGTTATCATTGTGAGACTTTTGTGTCGGTTTTGTTTTATAAAGAAATAGTCGAAATTGCTTGTTTATAAAGGAACTGTTGCTTTCCATCACTTAGAACTAGTACCGTAAATTTATCAACAGCGACAATTTTTCCAGGGACTCTAACACCATTTTTTAGAAAAATCGTTACTTTTTTCTTCTCTTCTATTAACTTCTCATAAAATTTTTCTTGTGTATGCATCATTTAGATGGTTGCAACTCCTCTCCTTTTTTGGAACGGTTCATAGCTTCTAAGAATAAATATTCTTTTACTGTTAGCTCAACCGTTGGGCAATATTCAACCTTTGATAATTTGTGAAATAAAGAAATGTTTTCTTGTAATTTTTGAATCATTTCATCTAAAGTGATTTCTTCTACACCGTACTCGATTACTGGATTTAAAAATACGTCTACATCTATTAGACTTGGTTCAATTAGGGAAACAATTTCCTGTATCTTTGGTAAAATAACTGTTTCGTAACGTTCTTTGAATAGTTCTAAGTCCTCTGGTGCGGGTTCATTATCACATAGCTTTCTAAAAGATAGCACACGAATATCATTTTGTAATGAATCAATACGCTCTTCATAAAAAGCCTTGTCGAACCCTTCTTTGTCAGCAACATCGTAATGAAGTTCTGTTTGTGATCTAGTTTTTTTCTTATAAGCATCCATGAGAATTTTCTCTTTTGCATTAAACATCATGATAAAAACGGTACGTTCTAGATTCATGATTTGGTTTGCTACGCTTAATGTTTCATCTAACACTTTTGTGCGTTCTTCTTCACTTAACTTTTTTATAGAGGATGGAACAAGGTTTTTGACATTCTCAAACGACTCTGAATTTGTAATGTGTTGAAGAGAAAATTGAGCGACCTCTGGTAAACAAGGATCAGTTGTTTTGTCTAAGAGTAACAAATCTTTAATCGTTCGCACTGTATTTTTGATCTCTTTTTGAGCTTGTTGAACTTTTTCTATGCTTCTTTCCATGTATTCTGGTTGTTTAAGACGATTGAAAATGTATTCTCTTCTTTCTTCAAAATGTTGTTGTAAAAGTGACATAGTAATTTCCCCTCTCTAAACCCCTAAACTCAATTAATTTTCCAACTATATTTCATATACCATAAATCCTGTCACTTTACCTATAAGTTTGCCGCAATTGGAAGCATAAACTTGCCGAAATTCACTTGTTTTAGAAGATATTTATCTAATTGTTCAAAGAAAATGGAAGCATAACTTTGCCGTGGATTAATTATTAACCCATAAACTTGCCGTGAATGCTGTTTGTTTGTAATAAAGTTTGATCAAAAACATGCTACAAACGTTGATTTTATAATAGATTCTTTTCCAGTAGATTTAAGATTGGTTTTTATAAAAATGGTTGATTAAAATTACACATATTAACCTTACTATGTGATTCTCTGATTAATAAAACGCAAAAAAAATTTGGGAATAGTAACATCTATACATTACCATTATCCTTTTTTTTATAGAAATGGTTCGAATTCTCGACAATAATCCATCCTATAGTTATTAATGTTATAGAAAATAATCTAAGACCCAATCTATACATATAATCTAAATCTTTAAGATAAAAGAAAGATAATATCCCTATAACAGCACCAATTATCCCAATAATCAAACCTTTATATTTTTGTAAAAACATATAGTTACCCCTTTCATGCAAACAAAATATTCCATATTTAAACAATACTAAATTATGGAATATTTTTAAAGGATTAAAACGTTTTTATATTCAGTTTATATATCATGTTTCTTTTATTAATAAAAATATCCCTATAGATAAGTAAACCCAAAGGGATAAAACGATCAACTTTTTTATTATCGGTACGAATTTATTTCAAAGCTACAGGAAGCATAAGTTTGCCGCAAACAAAAAGAACCATAAGCTTGCCGTTTCGGAAAACTTATGGTTCATATTACAAATACTGTGATTTGAATCATAAGTCCGCCACAATTTGAACCATAATATTGCCAGAAAGCATTATTTTTAGAGAAAATTCTTGTAATATTTGAAGCATAACATTGCCATAAATCTTTTTTAAACTCATAAACTTGCTGTTCAGTTTAAAAAATATTTTAGACTGAACATCCTTGATCTAATGGGATATTGCTATTCGTATTTGTCTAATTAACTAAAATAAAGATTTAGACTGACAAATCGTTTATATTTCATGATAAGAGTTTTATTAAAATAAAGTATTAGACTGGATAGTGAATATACATTTTATGTAATGGAAATAAGGAGAATTCTGAGAAATTGTATTTGATAAAACTAAAGTTTAGGAATTTTTATATTTCACAACCGAAATTTGAGCCAATTCGCAATTAAATTTGAGCCAATTGAAACGAGTGAAATTCACATACTTTGAGAACATATTTTCATATCGTATAGGCTTGACATGGATCCCATACGGGCATGATTACTTTGCGAATGTTGCGGTGGACAGGGATTTCACACCCTCACAATGGTATCATGCCCGCCTCTCCATATAGAGATGGTGTGGTCGATCTCTGAATTAATCTAAATTTTCAATTAAGAGATCTCTGAATTTTTGATCATTCAAAGTTTTTAACACGAAATCATTGTAATGTTCACTCAGGTTCATATAATCAGTTTCATTTAAGTCATTAAACATAAACACTAGTTCCGTCATATTTCCCTCTTTATCCTTTGCATAAAGGGAGTTTGTTAATAGAAATGCTGTTGAACCACCTTTTTGCCCTACATGTATTAACCATTCCTTGTTATTTGGATTCTCCATAGGCCATTCGACAATCTTGTCTAACTCTTTCTGCACATTCTGTGGGAAATAGTCTTTACGATTCAGTCGTTCCATCAATAGAAGATAGTCTTTTGCGGATGCGGCTGGTAAATTATCTGACCATATTCTTTGAAATTCAATATCGCCTAGGCATGGGATATTACGTTGTTTAAATTCAGTAGAATTTTTCATCCATTGGTGAATCTTAATAGATTCCCTAGCAAATTCTTGTTGTGACATAGCTTTCATTTTTATTAAGGTTTCGTTTTTGGTTAAATTCTCTTCTTTTTTTAAATTGCCAGCAACATATAAACTAGATACAAGTGGATATAATTCTTGATGATGAGGTAATTGTAAATTTTTCATCGTTTGATTAATATTTTCCAAACCTAATTTGTCTATTAAATAATCAGCATTTGCATTGGAACTAAACTGCAACATTCCTTTTGCAATTTGTTCTAATGTTACTTGATTATTTCGAATAATGTTTTTTTCATTTAAATAACGAATCCAATTAGGGTGGTTAGAGGCATCTGTATCTTTTATATAATATACTTCTAAATCACTTAAGGGAATTTGTTGATCAACTTTAATCGTTCCTTCAGCAGATTGTTTAGCAAATTCTACAGCAATAATTAGTTTCATCATGCTTGCTAAAGGAATTACCTCATCAGAATTTATACTTACTAGATTTTTTCCATTTCTTTGTAGAATAAAAGATACATTTTTATCTGTCTTATGTGTCTTTAAATATTCCATAACAAATTCATAACCTTCTTTTTGTTTTGAAATATTTTTATATGCGATAAAGAAAATTGAAACAATTAGTAATATAATGGCTAGTTTTTTAATAGATTTCAACATAATTTCTCCCTCTGTATGTCTAATAATTTTGTAAACTTCCCTAATATAATTTTAACATAAATTCCCATTATGTTACACACTTTACCAAGTGACATTTCTCTAAAATAAAATTCACAAAGTTAAGGTGGCTCAATACAGAACCCTATATACTTAGTTTTAGGTTACGCAAAAATGTTCGGTAATGAAGAACACGACTTTATTAACCTTAAAAGAATGAAAGACTCAACTACTATAACGCTTAGTGCCGATTTATTTTTGCTCTATATACAAGCTGAAAAATTCGTAAAAGATAATGTACTAGTAACTAGTTAAATAAGATCACATTTAAACAAATCTTTCCCACCATATTTTCTTTTTCCAATAGTATGGTGGGAAAAACGTAAAGGGTGAGAGAAATGAAAGGGTAAGAGGGAACGAAAGGCTTTTTTGTGTTTAGTAAGAAACATGGGAGGACTTATGTTTACTTAGTACGTGCTACTTATAAAAATCAAAAGAAGAAAAATATTCCCTTGTTTTCATTCGGTCGATTAGAGGATGCTCTCAATAATATGTATGATTGGCGTGATAATTTTGATCTATTTCCTATACTTTTATCTGAGTTAGGATACTCCTGGGAAGATTTACACGAATGGATCTTAACTTTAGAGACTGGTTATAGCAAATACGGAAGGAAACTTTGTATAGCTAACGATTAGAAGGTGGGATGTAGTATGGAGAACTTTTTGAAAGAAAAACACCGAAGAGAAAAGTTAGAACAAATTTTCAACCATACAATAAAAGGACAAAGTTATTTCCAATGCGATTCTTTCAAGTGGAAAAATATCGTATTTAAACATTACAATAAAATTAAACGAAAAGAAATGAGTATAGAACAACTCGTTTCAATAATACAACAAGAAGGAATAGCATTTACACAACATCCTTCGTTAATAACATATCCGATAATTGATTTTATAAAGTATATAGCGAAAATCTGTAAAG
>NZ_PCOH01000073.1:0-8407 GCF_002976445.1 Bacillus sp. MYb56 | reverse complement strand
GAGAGCTTTGGATAAGTTACTGGAATACTATACATTACTGTTTCTATTGCACATACCACATAACACTACTATAATCTCCTTCTTAATATAGAAATATCCCTATTTCTATAAGTGGATATTCCTATATCCCATTGCTTTTGTTACAGAAATGAAGGGATAGGAGAGAGCTTTGGATAAGTTACTGGAATACTATACATTACTGTTTCTATTGCACATACCACATAACACTACTATAATCTCCTTCTTAATATAGAAATATCCCTATTTCTATAAGTGGATATTCCTATATCCCATTGCTTTTGTTACAGAAATGAAGGGATAGGAGAGAGCTTTGGATAAGTTACTGGAATACTATACATTACTGTTTCTATTGCACATAACACTACTATAATCTCCTATTTAATATAGAAATATCCCTATTTCTTAATAGGGATATTTCTATATTAAATAGTGTATTTTAAAACAGGCGAATTCAATAACTACATTAAAAAGAATCCTATTTCTAGGACTCTTTTTAATACTAATTTTTAGCTTTAACTTACATTTTATCGATAATCATTTGTCTTTTATACCATTGATTTAATTTGCTTCTCGCCGTACTAGAGAGACGTTTTGTTTTTTTATTATAGAATCTAGAAAGAGTAGGCTGCGATATACCTATCTCTATTGAAAGCTCTCGCATAGTTATATTCTTTTTCATATGCATAAACTCTATTTTCTCTCTGATTACTTGTTCATTTTCACTCGTATCTAATGGCTTTTCTACAATTTTTACTGGCTGACTTTCCTCATGTATTGTATCAATTGTTTTCTTTTTCGCTAAGTTTTCCATTGAACTAATTAGTTCTTTTGGTGGCAATATTACTATTCCTAACTGTGAATAATAATTTTTAAACCAATTCTTCTTTGTCAGTTTTTCTTCTTCTAAACCATTATGATATTCCCAATGAGAAATTACTTCTTCTTTTTCTAAATCAATAAGCACATTTTCTAATTGTTCGCGGATACGATTAGGTTTTTGTTTCTGGTTTATACCCATAACTGCCAACAAACCTTTATCTCCACCTATAGAATAAGGTCTTTGTAAGCTAGAAAACATTTGACGGATTCTCCATTGCCATGTCAAATACCGAATTAATCTTTTATGATATTTGTGTCTATAACTATTATATTCAAGTGCCTTTTTTGATAATAATGCGGTAGTACTATTAGAGCCATATAGATATCCGGATAAGAAACTTCCTGGTTTGATCCTGCACGATTCTATCCCCATGTATTCGTTTGTATTTTTATCTCTCCATAGAACTACGGAATCTAATACAAATAATCTTTTAATTACCTCACGTTTTACTTCGTAATGCTTACCTGTTTCAGCACGATCATTTAATACGACTACTTCATTATCATCATTTAGATATATAAAAATACTTGCTAAGGCCGCAATCCGCTTCGCTACCTTAATTTTATCTTCCACTCTATAATATTCGACACCATTTGCCTTAGCTTTTGAAATACTGCACATTTCTAAAACTTGTTCATATGAAAAATCAATAAATTCATCCGGCGATTTTGCTTCATTCAACCATTGAATTGTGATGGTATCTAAACAATCTGCAGTTAAATCATCCATATTACTCATTACGCCGTCTACTAAAGTATTCCATCTTGCTGTCTCTTCAATATTCGTTAACTTTAGATCTTCATCTTTATGAGAGGAAAGCTGTGCCACTCCATTACTATCCTTTGTTTCAATAGGATAAGATTTTAACCGTGTGTTTTCATCTTCTTCAAATTGATTTTTAGCTATTCCATCTCTTAACTTATAATAGACCGCGGAGTTATTTACTTCTAAATAGTTTTCATTCAATATGTTCGCATCTGATTCACTTGTTGCTGTATGCACTATAGTGCTAGCTGTCTGATTTTCACGAAACTCTTGTTCAATAAAGACACCTATTTTCTCATGAATAATTAATCTGTAAGTATCTATATTTTTAAATATATCTAGAGAAGAAACACCTTTTCTTTGTTGTTGCTCTAGCCACTGTACAAGCATTGAAAATGATGGAGAAAGGTATTCTGAAGTCACAATTTTACTTTTATCTGCTTCAACCTCAACATAATAGGAAACCCATTTATGCCACAATTGCTCATCTTGTTTATACAGTGGTTCTGTTATTGATAGTGCATCTCTAAACAATTGTAGAACGTCTTCCATATAAATTCGGCTCCTTATATACATTTAGTTATTATTGATCTTAATTTGAAAATAATTAGCTATATGATGTTCCTTTTTATAAAACTAGAAATAAATTCGGAATATTTCATTCTTTCATTTCACTGTTAACATGGTAAGGGCTCTATTTTGCATACTTATAGCCCTCTCTGTAACTGATTATACAAGACTCAATCAATTTGTAAAATCCAAATAGCAATTATACAAGTACTTATACAATAACCTATCTTTCATTCATTAACTCTTTTTCTATTAGATTTACAGTACTATTATTCATATTTATCTCCCTAAAGTTCCTCTTACATTTAACAGAGAAGTAAAAGCCAAAAATGTAAAGATGAAAATATATATGTTACTTCGAATACCCCAAATTCATCAAAAATGAAAATTTATAGTCATATCATTCCCCTTTCCATCAAAACATGAAACAAAAATGACATTATGTAACTCTTTTTACTAACTCGAAATTTTTTTCTAAAAGTGCTTAAAGCTTGATATATAAGCGTTTCTATTACAGCTATACTATTAGTTATGAAAATTTATAGCTATATGATGTCCCTTTTATTTTAGATGAAAACCCCATAAACCTTTTTATATTAAGGCTTTACACGTTTATAACCCTATTTTCACGTATTTATGCAACATGAAAATCGATAGCTGTATGATGTCCCTTTTTTTAACCAAACATGAAAACCCACCTAGCCACTTCATGTTCCTTTTATAATTGTAAAATTACAGATAAAGCCCATTAACATCACTGTTTAAAGGGTTTCATCTGTTTAATTCACAATTATAAACATGAAAATTCATAGCCATATCATGTCCCTTTTAATTTTTTAAAAATCGATATAACTGTTGATTTAATCATGTTTACAAGGTTTTTTTGCTATTTTCCTTCTTTTCTACCAATATGAAAATTCATAGCCACATCATGTCCATAAAAAAAAATTCAAGAATCCTGAAACCCCTTGATACACAAGGGATTAAAGGGCGTTTCATCTTTTTATTTTTTCTCTTAAAGGGACGCATTTCAACAAACTTCGATTTGGTATAATCAAAATTGGTATATTTTATAGTGTTTTGGCATTTATTTCTGAATTTATAGGTAGGAGGTGAAAGAGATGGGAAAATCATTTATTATTCGTAATCAACGTAGTCTAAATGGACAATCTACAAATGCAGTTTTAGTAACACTGAAGTCTTGGCAAAAACTTGTTGAAACTTTCGAAGAGAAATACTACAGCTATAAAGATACATACCTTGAAGATATTGTTGATCATATGACATATGAGGAGCGTATTGCCGATGTGGATGGCTTCGTAGCACAGGCTAAACCATCTTTTTCACGTCGTACACTATCTGCTATTTCGGAAACAATGGGAAGAAAGCATAAATTATATGGCATTACAAACGCAGATTTGGAAGTCTTCTTATATCTACATAAAAAATGTTACACGAATGGAGTCATTCCAAATGTAACAATACATATGATGTGGGAAGATTATAAACTATATAAAGAAGAATTTGCTTACATACAGCATTCTCAATTCTATATTGCATTAAAGAAATTAAGTATACATAAGATTATTACGATTGAAAATGAATTAGATGGTCGATATACAATTAAATTAACTCATTTTATGAATGAAGAAACTGAAAAGGCCAATGCATATGTTTATATTAGCCCAGTGGTATTTACGAAAGCTTTCTTTGAGCTATCAGTTGCATCTAAGAAGCTATTCTTAGATATTGCTATGCAACAGCACAGTGAAACTACATTAAAACGTTCCTTAGACAAACAAGATGAAAGAGGGAATAAAACTCATTTTGGTGGGATGTACCGCTTTTTACATAAAAAATATCCACATCAAATCCGCGCAGTTATGACAGAATTAACAACTGCATTATCATGTACAGGGACTCCGCTATTCAAAATTTGTAAATTACAAAAAGGGGTTAAGAATAAAAAAAGATATACGACTCTATATCTATCCTTACATACGGATTTCTTATGTACAAAAGAAACAGGAGAAGTACAGTATCGCAATCCATTCACACCAAGGCTTACTTATGCTCGTAAAGCTCGTTTTATCGAATCCGTGCTACAAGAGATGAATATTGGTGAGTTTACACAAGAGATGAACAAATTTATTCATGTATTTAAATATACATGCCATCGACAAATTCGAAGCGTAATTCATAGCTTACGTGACATGATAGATCGTAATGAAGAATATCCAAGCAAGTTGGTATATACACTGAAGAAATTACTAAATCAAACATCACAATATCAAATTCTTGATACAGCGGCTAAAGAAGGTATTTATCCTCTTATTACACAACGTGTTCCAAAAGAACAAAAAGAACAGGCTGTATTTGATTTCGGATTACATTTCTCTATGTACTCTCTTCGAAACATCAAAAAACTGTTCCGCAAAACGTATGAGTTACTAAACTACAAATTTGCTGTACCTGTTACAGAGGAATCGTATCACCGCAACTATCTAAAGTATCAAGAAGAAACGTTGTTTAGAAAGTACGCCTATGAACAAGGTACAAACCTAAACGCTTATATGGCTTTAGAAATAGAAATACGTGAACTCTTAAAGGCAAGAGGACATAAAGAGCGCTTTATTCCTAGTGATGTTCGGGAATTGTTCATTGAAAAGATAGATAGATTACCGAAAGAAAAGCTTCGCGTTATTGAAGTACCAGATAACTTTAATTTAATTACATTTATGCGTGCCTTTGAACAGTTAATACGCGCTGGTATCCCAGTAACAACAGCTGAGCAAGTACTCACAGTAATGCAAACGAACTAATCATAATCAGCTCTCTATTTTTGAAAAAAATTCAAGATAGAGGGCTATTCGTGTTGATACGTTTATTTAAAAGACTATTACTCATTCTTCGCAATAAGTAAATTTACTCGATTCTATTTATAATAGAGTCTTTTTTTATGCAACCATATACAAAAATAGTATGGTACTCATCTGAATTTCCACATATACTTTCATATAAACACGTTATGAGCTGTCTAAATACATTCAAATATCTACAAGAAATCATAAGAAAAAAATTAAATTTCGTGGATAAGTAGATAAATAACACATAATGTGAGTAATTTAGTGCAATTATCATTGATATAAATAGCTTAAACCCCTTTATCTATCAAAAATCATCAATATTAATGTGAGTTATGTGGTAGATTTGGATAATGTTGATTAATTAACACATAATGTGAATCATTTGTGGGTAAATACAATAAGATTGTGGAGATTCAGTGAATTCATATGAAATTTTACGATTGAATAAATATGTTTAACAATGTATCAATTTGTTTCATTTTTTATGTAGGAATACTAAATTTCATTTATGATTATTTGTAGATTTTAGATCATAGTTTTGCCTGATTTTCCGTTGTAAGATTCTACTATTTATGATTTTTTACGCTATGAGATGTTAAAAAGCTTTGTTACAGTAAGGATATACGTATATTTACCAGTCCTATATAAGTTTTATCTTTATATTTTAAATATATATAAGATATATATTTAAATAAGATTTTATTAACTTCCATTTAGCTTTGAAATTAGTTTTTATAAATTGTTCTACGATTAATATATTTTTGTAATTTCCAAAGTGACATTATTTGAGTTTTGAAGCCTATTTATAATTAGATATTACTGTAAAGTGATTTCTAATTATAAATTGAGCATCTAATGCATTATTCAATATTCAGGTTCTGGTACAAATATATGAAGAAGAACATAGATGATAGTAGATTCTTAACGGAATCATATTTTATGCTATAAGTCCAAACACTCGGTGGATGAACTCTTTCTGATTTTAGACAGACTGGTTCTGTAAATCAATTTGTCCCTTTTTTATCATATGCATAGCTTCCACACCACTCACTATAGAAGTTGCTGTTTTATACGACTTAAATCCCAACATAGAACGCACACGTTTCTTGATAAAACGATGATCTTGTTCCACTATATTATTAAGATATCTAACTTGCCTTAGTTGTATGCATTCAAGCATATGGTTCTCCTCTTTCAATTCTTGCATCGCTACAGGATAGCCAGGGTCTTATCTACCGTTATCACACGGGGTTTAGAAACATACGAAAAAGCGCTTGGCTGCTTGTTTATCTCTTGATTTACTTAGATAAAAATCAATGGTGTTCCCTTCGGAATCTACAGCACGATATAAATACATCCATTGACCTTTTACTTTGATATAGGTTTCATCAACTCTCCATGAGTCATTTGTTGATTTAAGATGATATCGTACTTTCTCTTCTAATTGAGGCCCATATTGATGAACTCAGCGCATAATTGTTGTATGAACGATTGATAAACCTCGTTCTTCCATCATTTCCACCAGGTTACGGAAGCTCAAATTGTACCGTAGGTACCACCTTACTGTTAATAAGATTAGTTCAGGCTGATAATGTTTCCACTTGAATAAGTTTTGTTTTTCCATACTGATCACATCCTTTTTAGAGTACTAGTATCAGTATGTCCAAATTTCAGAGATTAATTACATAAGTCTTATAGTTTTTGCACCAGAACCACCAAATTCGTTATCTTTCTAACCATTTTTGTTATAGTTATGTGCCAGAATCCCTTATATATCAACACATTTCATGTTCCTAAAACATATAAACAATTATTATGTAAAACAATCAAACATAGAATAGTATGTTGTATATACTTATTAATAAATTTTAAAGTCCTATTTGTAATAAACATAGATCTAATGAACAAAAAAGACAAGAGTGCAACACCCTTGTCTTTTTTTATTATAGTCATAAAGAAATGGCTACAATATACCCACTAAAAATATAACATAATGAGTTACTTTATAAAATGATTTCAAACCTCTGCTACAGAGTAAACGTAAAGCAACTTCAAAATTAACTTTTATTTATATTTTGGAGTCGCTTTACGTTTACGTTATTGTTTTAATTAGTCTCCTGTTTTAAAGGTCTAAATGCAAATGCACCTGAAATGATTTGTAAAACCACTGGAAGGAATAAAATAAAAAAACCTAAAAACAATGAAATTATACTTAATACAATCATGCAAATACCATAAGCTATATTATTTATTTTGTTAACACAACAAGCTAATACTAATAGGCCTATTTGAATAATTAAGGCGATGCTAGAAGTAATGATAATATATTCTGCAATACCTCCAGAACTAGTATTAGAACTTGTGTAGGAAATACAACCAATTACAATAAATAAAGAAAGTAAGAGTCCTAAGATTCCTCCGATTAAGCCAATTACAAATTCTACAGTTCGTTTCAAATTAAAATACCACCCTTCAAAAATATTATTTAAATTAGCCCTTATATATTTACCATGATTTTGGAATTGCTAAATATTTTATTTAGATTCTTGTTTTAAAGGTCGAAACGCAAATCCGCCAGAAATAATTTGAAGAATTACTGGAATAAATAAAAGGAATAATGACATAACCAATGTTACTAATGGGAGTAATATCATACAAAGTCCGTAGACTATATTGTTAACCTTATTTACTGAACATGCTAAAACTAACAGCCCTATTTGAATAATTAATAAAATAGAGTAATAAGTCAAAGCTTTATAATCAATATCACCATCCAAAACGGTAATAGCTATCATCGATATAATAAGAGAACCTATAACCCCAAAAATACCACCAATTAAACCCAGTATAAATTCAGGTGTTCTTTTCATTTCTAATACCTCCCTAACTATTAATATATTATGTATTTAACGTCCCTTTATCTATATTATCAAATGTAATTTGGAAAAACTATGCATAAATGTATTGGGTTTAATATTAGATGTAGTTTTGTTTCACAATAAAAACACCCCTTTAGATAAACAGATCCAAGGGGGCAAAACGTTGCGTCTTTCTTATAAACATCGTGACTTTATTTAAAAGCAACAATTGAAACATATTTCGTTGCTTAATAAATAAAAAAGGGAGTTATAGTCATTAGATGTCCTAGCAAATTGTCACAATAAGCTATTTTCATTTCGTAATCTGGATTTTCAACGTTTTAAAAGGGTTCTTTTTCCATGAAAGAACCTTTTTTATTTGTCTTTTTTTAGGTACAAATTCAAAAAGCTGTATTGCAAACATACGTATTTAAGGAAGCTGGAAT
>NZ_PCOH01000072.1:0-8433 GCF_002976445.1 Bacillus sp. MYb56 | reverse complement strand
TTTGGCAAGGATGTAGCAAAGCGAAAAGGGTGGAGATTTTCTGTAGCAAAGCGAAAGAAAATACGACCCGTTCCTTGCGGAACTTTTAGCTATATATAAGAGTGAGAAGAGAAAAGTAAAAAAAAACAGTTATATCAAGGGTTTATAAAACATTAGGTGTCACGAAAACATGACACCGGTGTCATGTTTTCGTGACACCTAAAAAAACAAAAAACACAATCAAAAAAAGAATGCAAGAGAAATGTGCATTCTTTAAAATAAATATACAGGAAGTTTATGTTTCTTCGTTGCTTGAACTTCAGCTTTAAAATTCCTTAATGAATCTCTAAAAATATGCTGAGTTGCTTTATCTATGCCATCTTTCGGACTACAACACATAATATTAGGATTTACAAACCATGTACGACTTGTACAAACCCGTCCATCCTCTGTAGTTACTCCTGCTTGTGCAACCGCTAATATTCCTTTTTTTAATAAAGAGTTCATTGTACCTGAAATATTCTGACGAGCTATTTTAAATTTCCCACTTAAATACGTTGGAGATGCAGGATTACCGGTTTCACGTTCTACAATAACGTTAGTTTTAAATTCTACAAACGAAGCTAATTTGAACAAAAAAGCCTCTTCCTTACTACTTAAATAGCCAATCTCAGTTAAATAATTAATATTGTCCATTATTAATTGCACAAACTTCACCCGATCTAAAGGTTTTCTCTTTTTCCCTATGAAATACTCTTCTCCACCAGTTGCTTTACTTAATAATTGTAAAAGCATTATCTTTTCTTCTTCTGAATAACCACCTTCTTGCAACTGATCATAAATACTATTAATCTTACTATCTCTTAATTTTGCTTTTTTTTCAGCTTGTCTAAAATCTACAACCTTTGTCATAAAATAATTCTCTCCCTTAGTGGAAGGAACCAACTTTTATATGTTAGAATATACATAGAATATATAGAAAATATATATTAGTCGATTCCAAGCTTATTATGAAAAACCGCCTGTCCGCCAAGACTTTGGGCGGTTTTTCATCTTTCTTTAATAATAACACGAAATGTGTTTCTAAAGATTTCCATATATTAAAAATCATTTTTCTTTTGCACCATTATTATTTGAACTTCTCCTCAATCCTTAAGAGGGATTCCTATCATGTACTTACCATTTGACATACATTTAATTCTATTGTTATTTATTACCCCATTTTTAAATTGAAAATTAAAGGTTATTTAATAATGCTATTTATTCATAGCGAAGAGCTTCAATTGGGTCTTGTTTTGCTGCTTTATTTGCTGGAATTAATCCGAAAATAATACCAAGTGTCATAGAAAATAATACCCCTCCAACAACAACTTCCCATGAAACTAATGGTGGCCATTTTGCAAGTCTAGCAACAAAATATGCACCACTATAACCTAAACCAATACCAATTAATCCACCAAAAAGAGTTAACATAATTGATTCTATTAAAAATTGTAATAAAATTTTTTTACGTGTTGCACCCAGGGCTTTTCGTACACCAATCTCACGCGTCCGCTCAGTTACAGATACAAGCATAATATTCATAACACCAATACCGCCAACAACGAGCGAAATACTAGCAATACCACCAATAATTGATGTCATAATATTAGTCATCATAGAAATACCTTCCTGGATTTTCTTTAAATTTAAAACTTCATATTTACCAGTCACATCACTCGATTTACGACTATTTAACAAATCAACGGCTTTTTTTCCTGTTTTTTCCAAATCATCCACATTTCTTGCTTGAACAGAAATACTTTGTATTTCATCTTTACCATAGATTGTTGGCCACAGTGTAATTGGAATTAAAGCCTCTGACGATTCTATTCCCATAAATCCATTATCTGATTTATAAACACCAATAACTTGCATTGGTTGTCCCTTTATCTCAATAATTTTACCAACCGAATTTTCTTCTTTGAAAACCTTTTCCTCCATACCTTTACTAATCATTATGACATTATTACCTTGTACAATATCTGATTCTCTTAAAGAATGTCCTTTTAATACTTTCACTTTATTTACCAAAAAATACTCAATATCTAATCCTGTAATATTCACCATTTCTTTTTTATCTTCAATATCAAGAGACTCTATACTTGAATTAGTTGTAAGAACATGCGCAACTTCTGGAATTTTTTTAATTTCAAAAATATCCTCTTCAGTTAATTTTGGTTGATTCATTGATTCCATATCCAACGAATCATTAACATCAACACTATATTGAATTGGAATAGTATTATTACCAGAGGCAACAAATTTTGATTTTAAAGCAGCCTCTCCACCTTGTCCAATTGCAACAACAGTAATAATAGAACCTACTCCTATAATAATTCCAAGCATCGTAAGAACTGAGCGTAATTTATGAACTAAAATAGAAGATAAAGCAATTTTCATACTGTCTATTAGACTCATACCGAGCACCCTCTATCTTCTATAATTTTCCCATCTCTCAATACAATACAACGAGATGAATAAGCTGCTACTTCTTTCTCATGCGTAACCATAACAATTGTTGTACCTTCTACATTTAGCTTCATAAAAATATCCATAATCTGTTCACCAGACTTCGTATCTAATGCACCGGTTGGCTCATCGGCCATAATGAAAGCCGGATTATTAGCAATAGCTCTTGCAATTGCTACACGTTGCTTCTGTCCTCCGGACAACTCATTTGGTAAATGATGCACTCGATCTGCTAATCCTACTTTCCTCAAAGCTTCAAGCGCACGTCTGCTTCGTTCTGTTTTTTTTATACCACCATACACAAGTGGAAGTTCAACATTTTCTACGGCTGAAAGACGCGGTAATAAATTAAAATGCTGGAACACAAAACCAATATATTCATTACGAATTAAAGCAAGCTTTGACTCATCCGCTGTCAAAACATTCACATCATTCAAAATATATTCACCTTCTGTTGGACGATCCAAACAACCAATAATATTCATAAGTGTTGATTTACCAGAGCCAGATGGCCCCATAATTGAAACAAACTCACCGCTCTGAATCGTTACACTAATATCATGCAAAATCGGTACTGCAAGTTTTCCCTGATAATACGTTTTAGCGATATTATTTAACGTAATCATTTCTCTTTCACTTCCATTCCGTCATACACATTATCGGAAGGGTTTTTAACCACCTTTTGTCCCACTATTAATCCTTCAACAATCTCTGTCCAATCTCCATCAGTAGTACCTTTTTTTACATTTTGTTTACGAATTTTCCCTTTTTCCTCAATGTAAACAAATAATATATCATTATCTTTTTCTACAATACTTTTACTTGGAATAGCAATCATTGTCTTATCTTCTAAATTTACTTGTAAAGAAACATGATAACCTGGAGATAAACCATCTTGACTATCAATACTTGCTTTATATGTATATTGGGACATATTCCGAGTCTCTTCCCCCATACCAGCAACTTGAGCCATCTCTGAGCTTGTTGGGAACTCGCTTACCTCTGTAATCTTACCTGTCCACTTTTTCTTATTATTTGCTTTCGCAGTTACAATAAATTGTTGATCTTTCTGAATTTGAGACTTTTGAAGCTCTGTTAATGTCCCTTGAATTTCAAATGCATCTTTAGAAGCAACCTGCAAAAATGCTTTTCCTTGACCACCTAATACTTGTGAAGAACTCTGAGCTGCATCCTTATCTAACTTCTGTATAACACCTTCGAATTTACTATAAATTGTAAGGTCTTTTTTCTTTTTACTTAATTCTTCTTTTTGTAACTTACCTTTTTCTTTCTCAAGTTCTATTGTTTTTTGTTGCATTTCTAATTCACTTAATTGCTCATCCATTGGGTCTGTCACTTCTTTCCCAGCCCCACTATCTTTAACTTTCTTAATTTCCTTTTTTAAAGAATCTATTTTCTTTTTCCCTTGATCATAACGCATATCAGCCATCTTTTGATCAAGATCTGCTTGCTTTATCTGTAAATTGATTTCTTCATTATCATAAGAAAATAATTTTGTTCCTTTTTCTATTTCTTGTCCTTCTTTCACTTCAATATCTTTTACTTTTCCCTTAGTGGAATCTGAGTAAAAACTTTCAATATTCCCTGGTTTTACTTGTCCTGAAATTAATTTCGTATTATTAATTTTACGTTCAGTTACTTTTTCAAAACTAACACTATTCCCTTTTGCTTTATCATTTTCCCTTCCTTGCATAAAAAAAACACTAATACTTGCAATCATAATTATTAAAATAAATACACCAATGAAAATTAATTTTTTTTTCTTTTTATGAATATGAACAATACTAAATAACATAATTACTCCCCTTGCATATTAATATGTGAATTATTAAATTATTATATCATATTCACAATATTTTACATTTTATTAAATTATTGTGAATTTTCTTATTTTCTTAATATTCAAATAAAATTAAAAAAGGGGTATAGAATTTAATTTAACAACTATTCAAATGATTTAAATTACTATTCGTATTAACAGCATTACATTTATAAATCAATAAGTATATCATTAACATTGAAAAAGGGATGTAAAAAAAAGGGATGTAAAAGGGAGGAAAAATAAAATGTTATATAATTATTTTACTGGACAACTTTCATACACTTCAGCTGTAAACAAAGTTGTTGATGTTTTAATCAGCAAAGTTCCTGGGGTTTCACAAGCAAAATTGGCATCATCAATTGGTTATAAATTAAAAGCTATTATTAATTCTACAGATGGTTTTAGTTGGACAGATCTTGGAGATGCTATAGTAGATATTGGTAAATTCATCTGTGATTTAACTCCAGCAGCTCAATATGGTAAAGTTGTTGCTGCATTATGGGAAGTTTCTTCTACACTATAATTCCAAAATTACACTAAAAAAAAACAATATTAGTTAAATTTAACTAGTATTGTTTTTTTTGTTTATTATCATTATAATAATAGATAATTCCGATGATTATGAAATAATCGGATAAATAAATCTATTAGAAAGGAGATATGATGTATAATAAAAAGTTATTATACTTATTTTGTATACTTGTAATATCGGTAATATCTGTAGGGTATTTAACAAACACCAATATTCCACACAACAACAATCTAAGATTATTAGATTTTAAAGATTTAACTCTAATCTTCTCAATAAACACAGCTATAATTTTAATGTTATGTATCTTATCTATAACTGGATTATCCCTTGTTTTTATTATTAAAATTTTGTTTACAATTGGATTTACAGCAAAAGAAAGCGGTATAAATACATTTACATATTTCTCCGTTTCACTTATACACGGAATTTTCGAACTAATCGCACTGTTCATTGTATTCGTCATTTCTGTAAAACACATTATTTTGATTGTGGAATGTTTAAAAGGAAAAAACAAAAAAGAAGTAATATTTAAATTTTATTTTAGTCTATTAAAGAAAGAAATTCCGATAACAATTATCCTATTAACAATTGGTGCTTTATTAGAAGTATATGTATCTAATAGAATATTAATATTTCTAATTTAATGGTGAAAAAACATGAAGATAATTAATAAAAATAACAAACTTATTATTCAAAAAAAAGATCAATATATATTTATATCTATCGATGAAATATTGTTTATAGAAAAAAATAACAATTATACATATATTCATACCCATAGTCGCACTATACGCATTCAGATTTCATTAATTGTTATATATAAGATGCTAAATGACAAATTTATACGATCTCATAGATCATTTATTATTAATAAGGAACACATAGTAGAGTTAAAATTATTAAACAATTGTTGTTATGAAGTAATATATAATCAAAATAAAAAAGCTTTAATGAATAAAATAAAAGTACAACATCTAGTATAAGAGGTGAACATCCTTTGTATCATTATAAGTGGATTAATCATTTTTCAGTTAAACCATCGGAAATTTATGACAATGAAAATAATCTAATAGGTACAATAAGAAAAACATATAGTAACAAAATAATAAGAATAATAGATACTATACTTTTTAATGGAACCTACTTTTTAGAATACGAATTATATGATGATAATAAAAACTTAAAATTAAAAGCAAAAAAAGATATAGATTTTAGAAAAAGAACACAATTTAAACTTGATTATTATGATAACAACGAAAAATATCAAATATCTTTAATAGATAAAAAAATATTTGATTTCGGGGAAATAACTACATTTGAATTTGCAGGAGAAGTATACGAATTAAAACAAAGGCCTTTTGAATGGGCAAAAATAACTAATTTAAATACAAATTTAGTTATCGCAGAATGGAAAGAACCTATTAAACCTCCATTCAATATAAAACTTAAATTAATAGAAGATTCCTATAAAGATAAAGTCTTATTATTAATAGGTATATTTCATTCATATTTACATGGAGCCGGACGTTAAAAAATTAACAACTATATCTATCAATAATTTAAAAGGAGGAAAAACATTATTATGAAGAAAAAATGGTTATCAGTATTATTATCTTTCATTTTCCCAGGACTAGGTCAAATATATTTAGGTAAAATTTTACGAGGTATAACATTTATAGCTTTAAATATTTCCTTAAATATTTTAGGTATATTATTTTTCCCTTTATTAAGTCTTTTTACATTTTTCGTCTGGATAGCAGGTATGATAGACAGTTCTAGACAAACAAATAAAATTAATGCTGTACATACTCAAAACGAATACAATTAAATATTAAATAACCTTAAAATTAAAAGAAAAGGTAACATTAATATGAATCATTTAATAACATTATTTAGTAATGCAATAAATTATTTTAATACAAATTTACATTTAACTCATATTGTAACAATCATATTAATTTCTTTATTATTAAAAATAATAATATCACCTATTAAAATTTTATTTTTAATAAATCAAGAAAAAAAATCACTGATAGATAAAAAAATAGATCAATCCTTAGATAAAGAATCCTTTAAAAAAACAAAGAAAAAAATTTACAAAGATAATAAATTGATACATCCTTTAATTTTATTTATATTATTTTGTATTCAATTAACCATTACTTTATCTTTTATTCGAACACTTTACCAACTAAATACTATAAAAAACACCAAATATCTTTGGTTTACTTTAGGAGAAAAGGATTCTTTATTTATATTACCCATAATTCTAATATTAACAATAATTATAGAAAAAATTATAACTAAAAAAATAGAAAAAGATAAAATTGGATTCCTTGATGTGTTCGTTATTATTTTCATTTCAATTATAGCTTTAAATGTTTGGTCAACTATCATCATATATTGGATAACAGCAAACATATATAGCTTACTCATAGAATTACTTATAATAAAAGTAAGTATTAAAAAGAAATGTAATATTAAATATAATATTTTTGAAACAAAGAAAGAAAAAAGTATAGTATAATGTACAAATAGTCACAATAACATTTTAACAAAGACTGTGATTTAGAAGTATATTTCAAAATATATCTCTAAATCACAGTAATCAAGATAAAAAATATTAAGTTTTAAAAATCACTTAATATACCAAAAATTAAAGGTGATATCCATAAAATGAAAAATATAATTCGTATTTTGCGTAAAGAAAAAAACTTTTCCCAAGAAGATCTAGCTAAATTATGTAATGTTTCAAGACAAACAATTAATGCAATTGAGAATAATAAATATGATCCTACATTAGAACTAGCTTTTAATTTAGCTAAGTCTCTAAATATAACAGTTGATCAGTTATTTATTCATAAAAGTCAATAATATATATATCATAAACAACATCTTTATAAAAAGATAATTACTTTCTACTTGAAGTATATATCCTCTCCCTACAAAAATTATAGTCAAATAAGTTTATTTTTTTGCCAATCAAAAAATAAGCTATTTCTCCATACCCAAAACCAATAAAAAATAAAACATCCTATTAAATTTATAAGAATTTCAATACAATACAATATCTATTGAATAGTTTTTACTAATATCACTCCTGTTTACTATCCCATTTACTAAATTAAATAATACAAGCTCATTTACTTTATCCATTAAGAAAAAATCCTAAAGATATAACAAAAAATAGTATAATAAATAAAATACATTCGAAAGTAAACTTTTGAATAGAAGTTTACTTTCAGTGATAGGAATAGCACCACATGCCCATCAACCTAATATTTTGGAGTACCCCAAAACAAAAATTCCACCTCACTACAGTTGTCTATGAGAAATCAGTTCATTTTTTTGTTTTAGGGAACAATTAATTTCTAATACATGTCTTAATGCGAAAATGTGATATTTCGTTACCTCCCTATATGCAACATTGCATATAAGAATGTATTGATAAAAATGTAAGCGCTTACTATAATGAGAGTATAAAGATAAATCACATCTTAGCATCAACAACAGAGGAGGAAATAATATGACAATCGCAATGGCAGTTTTAAAATTTGTAGGTGGAATC
>NZ_PCOH01000071.1:0-8479 GCF_002976445.1 Bacillus sp. MYb56 | reverse complement strand
TTGAATCTCTTGAGCAAATAGTTGTAATTCGTCAGACACAGAAACAGACATAAAATACGCCATCCTTTCCTATGACCCTACAGAAAGAATAACGTATTTTTTCATTTTAGGGGCATTTCTTTTTATAAACTTGGTAGCGATATGATGATACCCCTTGTAAGTGAGAATTAAAGCTGTGTTTATGCTTGATGTTTGAATGTAAACAATTCATTTTCAGGTACCTGCAAAACACTCTTATTAGTATTTTTAACAGAGATACTGGCAGCTCTGTTTCTTTCTAAAGAATCTTGAATACTATCAGTTATTTTATTCGCAGCTAGAACAGTCAAACTAAAGAAGATTATCGGAACCATTGGAATCCAAGTATCAGCAGATAGAGAAGGATAGTACATCCCAATTAAACCAGTCCACTCATGTGTTACAGAATCAGCCTCATCACCATAAAGAACTGTTCCACCAAAAAACAAAGTTAGTAAGCCTAAATGAAGCAACAATGTTAGTGTTTGTACGAATTGTTGCATAAGCATTATTATAAACGTTGGAACCAGGTGAGGAAGAATGTGCTTAACAACAATGTATAATTTTCCGCCACCGAGGATCTTTGCAGCTTCAACAAACTCTTCAGTTTGCAATTTCCTTACTTCATTTGCAACATATAATGATAGAGTGGGAACACTTAAAAGAACAATCACAGCCAATTGGAATAGAAGTCTTTGGTAAAATGGAGCCGGTATCGTCCCATTTGCATAAATAAGTACTTCTGATAATATGAAATAACAAATCATAACCATTGGTACGATTGTAAAACTATCAAAAAATGCTTCAATTTTTTTAAACCCTCTTTTAACATATGCACCAAGTAAAAAACCGATTATAACGCCTAACACCATGCGTAATATGGCTACTACGATTGCAAACCCAATAGTCCATTTTGCCCCTTCAATTATCAGATTGAGTAAGTCGTACCCCGCTCTGTCGGTACCAAATAAAAATTGCATTGAAGGTGGAAATGGAGGCACTTCAGGATAACCAGTTTTATCATATTGAAGGATTACTTTATGTATATTTCCGTCATTAAAAACAGTATTTCCTATACTTAGGACCATTAATATTGTTAAAAATAAACCACCTAACCAGAACCGTTTATCACGTTTTAAATAATTCCACATATTATATTTTTTCCTTCATCGCAGTAGGTACCAACCAATGGAAACATTTAAAAAATAAGAATATAGGTAAGTAAATTAATATTAATCCAACCGTGAATACCTCAACACTTTGGTATTCTTTAATAAAAACAAAGAATCCGAGAGTATTGAAAATCGATTCTATTATGTATAAGTTAGAGAGCATAAACCATATATTAGCTTTTACAAAGAACAAAGTACTTAATAGAACGTTTCTTAGTACATGGTGGTTTAAAATATGAAGACGATCCATCCCCTTTGAAGCAGCGAACAACACATAATCCTTTCTCAACTCATCCTCAAATCTTAGAAGTAAGAACTTAACAAACATGATAACGGTAGGTATACAAAAACAGATAATCGGTAAGAGTCGCACCTTCTGGTCTCCAATTCCTGCTACTTGTGCTGCCATAACACCAGTTTTCTGGAATATCCATACCACCAACAATTGGGAACCCACAATAAACAATATGTCAGGTAAAGATTGAAGAAATAACATGAATTCTTTAATCCTATTCTGCCATTTTTCGTTAACCCTTAAGATTACGTGTACTAGTATAAATGACACTATTAATGAAACAATCAGTGAAATTGAGAGTATAACCATCGTCTCTTTATAGTGAAAAAATATTTGTGGGAACAAATCCTTTTTAATCTTCATACCATACTGCATAGATGAAGCATGTAGTATTATCTTCTCGCAAATTTTATAAATACTACTAAAATACCCTGGAATATCTATTGAAAGCCCTTTGAATAGAATTGGTAGAGAGCCAACCGCTAGTATACCGACAAACGACAACAATAGATGAATAATTAGCTCCCAGCCTGATAGAATGATTTTCTTCGACACAGAACCACATCCTTCTTACTTAATTTTCCACTCTTAATAATAGATTTAATTTTCAGAAATGTAAACCCTTATATCGGTATAGGTAAACTTTCAACGGGGCATTTACAAAAATATGGATTAATTCAAAATTGAATTAATCCATATTTTTGTAAACACTAAACTTATAAACTTGGAGCTCTATTATAGAATTGGCTAAAATCTAACATCATTTAGAGCATCGTTATTTTAAAGTCCTTGATAGTTTTGTATTTCCTAGGATAAGGGAAGTCCGTGAAAAAACGGATGATCTTTAGCCTATTCTATTACCGTTGAGGAGTTTGAAAAGGCCGTAATGGAACTTCTTACAGGGGTACCGTCACATTGCTATCAGGCAAAAAAAATACAACTACCCACAATAAGATTTTGTGCTAACTTGTAATAAAAAGCTTATTTTTTCGTTTTGGGGGTATTTGCTTTTCTTAGCTTGATGGCGATGGGGTATCGCCAGCATTTTGGAAAAAAACAAGCTAAGCAAAAACATACAATAAGCTGTCCATAAGGACAGCTTATTTACATGATTTTCGTTATTGGAAGTTATTCCAAACCCCTCCTCATTTTGAAAGAGGCACGATTCTCTCTCAATATTTTTTCTTTTTAAGTAAGTAAAGTCCTGTCAGATTAGCTCCTAGTGCAATGATACCTATAACAACAGAAACACTTAGAGAAACCGCCTGATTTGGAATCAGATCAATAAGGTCTGTCGAAAGTAATATAATGGTTGCCAGCCATGTTAAACCGACAATGTAAAGCCAATTTGTTTTCTTTGCCATAACTTATTCACCTCTTTTCTTCATTGTACCAGTCAACAGAAAAGATTTGTACAAATTTGGATGAATAGGATATTCATGTCAGGTTAACATAACGTCCTATTATCGGTAGCAAGGAAAAGGAGGAACCTTACTCTCTCAGGGTGTAGCTTTAGAATAAAGATTGATTAAAAAGTTTCCTTCAACCTTTATTTAAGAGAAAATGCAAAAACTCCATTTTGAAAGAAGTTTAATCAAAATGGAGTTAATCTTTCTAACTAAGTAAAAGAGTTTTATAAAAAAGATTGATCAAACCCCTTGGACATGTCTATTACAAAAATGTATTTTTACCTAACTTATTCTTCAAACCAAAACAGAACCTCAATAGGTGCTTTCAAAACCTTCGCAATATCATAAGTAAGTTTGAATGAAGGATTATATTTTCCGTTTTCGAGATTACCAATTGTTTCCCTTCTAACACCTACCTTGTTAGCTAAGTCTTCTTGAGACATATTTAGCCTTACCCTATATTCTTTCATTCGAGTCTTAATTGACATCTTGCATCCCTTTCTTTTCTCTATGTTCAAATATTTCAAGACTAATTAGGAATGTACCGAATGGTATAAAAAGCGAAATTGTAACAAGGAATCTGATTACATCTAAGTTTTCCAAAATCAAAACAGTTAATGTTACTATAATGCCCAGTATGAGTGCTACGAAAAATGCTCTTGTAGCTGCGATACGAACATGCTGTATAAAGAGTTCATCAGGCACAACCTTTGCATACAAAAAGAAGAAAAAGAAACCGAAAAAATAACCTATAACTGATGAATAATCACCTAAAAATGAGAATGGGCTTAAAAATCCAAAAAAACCAAGAAACCCCAAATAAGATAATTTATTTTTCATATAATCCCCCCTATGTGATATATTTCGCTCTATATGATGAAAATATATCACATTGATTAAGAAATAAAAAGAGCCCATGGTTCATTTCTATAGAACAGTACGACTTTTTTATAAACAGTTAATCTATTTGCAAAACGGTTAAACTTTATTTCAAATCTACAGTACCGCCAGCATTTCGGAAAAAATCCTGGCGGTACCCCTTATATAATTTCAAAAGGATTATTTTGTTAAAAAAATTCATTTTAATTTATAACCACTGTCTTTTTCTTATATTTTCCATTAAAATTTAATAGAAATATTTCGATAACAAAGGAGCAACCTATGAAGCATAATATAAATCTATGGTCCTTTATTTTTTCATTCGTTTGCATTGCTTTTTTTCTTTTATATCTTGAAGTATGCACACCTGAAATGAATGCATCTTTTATAAACGTCGTTTATTTTCACCCTTTATTTTTTGTACTCATTTTTTCAATAGGGGGTAGCACCACATGCCCATCAAGTTAATGAAACTAGTTACTCCAAAACAAAAAAATGTATATTTTTACCTGAATATGCCGATTTTCTCGTTTTGGGGGTATTTGCCTTTATTAGCTTGATGGCGATGGGGTCTCGCCAACTAAACGCGAATTTCGTACGCTAAGGAATTTCTAAGTTGAAAAACTTGGTTTTACCATACGTTAACAAAATACCATAAACGACATTTAATGTTTGTTATGGTACTTTGTTTTTGATAATGAGTTTTAGAGCTGGTTTTTGACCGTATTTCTTTCAGTTTTATTAGAACTAAATAGAGCTCCTTAAACGGTCGTTTCTGGTTCTTTTTCAACGTTTCAAAATTTGTATTGAAAATAGTAAGTCATAGAAGTATCATATACATATTCAAACATTTGAAGATGTATATGATACTTTTGGTTTTTAATTATAAATAAGTACTAGAGGTGTTTTAATGGGAAATGAAATGCAACAATTTAAAGCTGATTTTTTTAAAGCCTTATCACATCCTCTGCGAATAGGTATTCTAGAACTATTGTCAGAGGGTGAAAGAAGTGTAAATGAAATTCAAACCATCCTTAACAAGGAAGGTTCAGCTGTTTCTCAACAATTAAGTGTACTACGTTCAAAAAACATTGTTGTTGGTACTAAAGATGGAAAACGAGTTTTATATTCTCTACGGGACCCTATGATTGTGGACTTACTGGTAGTTGCACGGAAAATTTTTAACAACCATTTAATCGACACGATTTCAATGTTAGAAGAACTAGATGAAGCAGAACGTGAAACGATAGTTAATGAGGGTTAAGTTGAGCATTGAAGTTAAGAAAGAAGATATCATTCAACATGGAATGGAAATATTTCGCTCAATAGGAGCTCATCACGTTTGTAATGTTTGTATTAAAAGTGGAAATTCTTGTTGTTTTTCATGCCAGCATTTACAGGATGGAGTTGGATGTCAAAAGAGAAATACAGCTTGTACAGCTTGGTTATGCGGAATTCAAAGTTTTTTATTTGATCAAATAGGGTTACTGGACGAATGGAATAGTTTCTGGAGTGAAATTCCAGGACAAATGTTTCGTAGAGATTGTACCCCAGATAACGTAAGAATTAAATCGTTTATAGATATGAAAAAGCTAGATAGTCGAGGTGGATTACTTCTAGTAGAAAGGTTGAATTCCTACATACAAGAAGGAGGAGATATAGGTAAATTAGAACGTCATTTAAGCAAAACGTATAACTAATATTAGATTGATGCTCCCTTATAAAGAGATAAAAAGCGTCTATATAAGAGTATGAGAAATGCATTTGCAACTCAAATTTATCAAAAGAAAATATTCTTTCAGAAGAAGTAAGGTTTATTAAAAATAGAAAAGAAGGTTTTGTAATGAAAGGGTTATTTACGGGAAGATTTGAAGGATATTCATTGGGACATTTTCAAAAGGATCTTCTTTCAGGAATGATTGTTGGAGTTGTTGCGATTCCGCTTGCTATGTCTTTTGCTATAGCCTCTGGTGTTAAGCCAGAGTATGGGATTTATACAACATGTATTGCCGGGATACTTATTTCGCTATTTGGTGGTTCAAAGTACCAAATTGGAGGGCCTACAGGTGCGTTTGTTCCTATTCTTTTAGGGATTGTAATTACCTATGGATATGAAAATTTACTACTTGCTGGTTTATTAGCTGGAATTATCTTATGCCTTATGGGAATTTTTAAACTAGGATCTTTAATTAAATTTATTCCACGTCCTGTAACAATTGGCTTTACGTCAGGTATTGCTGTCAGTATCTTTACGGGACAAATTGCTAGTTTTTTAGGTTTAACAGGTATAAAAAAGCATGAGGAATTTATAGCGAATCTGAAGGAAATTTTTACTCATATCGGTACTACCAATTCTTACAGTGTCATAATTGCTTTGATTTGCTTTTTTGTTATACTCATAACACCAAAAATTTTCCCAAAAGTACCAGGTTCATTAGTAGGTGTTGTTATTTCAACTTTAATTGCAACTGTATTTTTCTCAGGTCATGTACCTACTATTGGTACAGCATATGGTACGATTCCAAACACACTTCCTCAGTTTGATATACCAGAAATCACAGTAGAGCGTATAAAACAGTTAATTGGTCCTGCATTTGTTATTGCAATGTTGGGTGGTATTGAATCTCTATTATCCGCCGTCGTGGCAGATGGTATGACAAATAGTAAACACAACAGTAACAAAGAGCTTATTGGCCAAGGAATTGCCAATATTGTTACACCGTTATTTGGAGGAATTCCGGCAACTGGAGCAATTGCCCGCACAGCAACCAATATTAAGAGTGGGGCGGTCTCTCCGGTTTCGGGTGTTATTCATGGAGGATTTGTATTATTTACACTTCTACTGTTAGCTCCATATGCTTCACATATTCCACTTGCCAGTATGGCTCCTATTTTAATGGTAGTAGCTTGGAACATGAGTGAGCAAAAGCATTTTGTTCACATACTTAAAATGAAGACAGGAGATTCTCTTGTATTACTGGTAACATTTTTGCTTACTGTATTTACTAGTTTGACAACAGCTGTGGAAATCGGTCTTATTTTAGCTATTATTTTGTTTACAAAACGTATGAGTAATATGCTTGTCATATCTAAAGTGCTTCCTGATCATACAAAAAAGAATGAAAAATTATTACCACATGTGGTAAATAAAGCTCATGATTGCCCACAAATTAGTATTTACACAATAGAAGGGCCATTATTCTTTGGGGCTGCTCAAACATTTGAACAAAATATTTTAGCGACCACTCATTATAAACCAAAAGTTTTAATTTTACGTATGGGAAAAGTTCCTTTTATTGATACCACAGGAGAGTCTTACTTTAGGAATATTGTTCAGCATTTTAAAAAACAAGGTGGCGTACTTCTTATTTCAGGCATTCAATCAGAGCTAAAAGTAACTCTAGATAAGAATGGATTGTATGCTGAGATTGGGGAAGCAAACTTTTTTAATCATACCGGGGAAGCCATTAACTGTGCTTTAGGACATTTAAATACAACAGAATGTATAGGGTGTAAACATTTCGCTTTTCATGAATGTACCGGGCTTTCTCAGCAATCTCAGGAAGTGAATACAATAAAGAATAAGGCAAATGCATTAGATTTTTAAAAAATTCACTTCACATACAAAGTTTGTTTGATTTAATCTACTCTTTTAATCCTTTTATTAAAAAATAGAGAAGGAGAAAGTTTACTTTGGAGAATGCGGAGAAGATTTTTACAAGGTGTGAACAAGAAAGTTTTTCATACATCCAACAAATGATTATCAAACAGCAAGAAGAGAATATCTTCCTTACATTTAAACGAAAAACGGATTATACAAACAGTATCCTTTCAAAAGATGATAAAAAGAATTATGAAAAAAATGTCTCGTTTTTTTCTCATGTTTCTGGTGGTGTAATTATATGAGGAGTAGCTTCGAGTAAAAACAAAGATGGTGTTAACATAGCTAAAAAAATCCAACCTATCTCTAATGGAAAAGCGTTTTTAAGTAATCTAAATTGTTTATTTCCAAAAGATTTAATTGCTATAAACCCGGATGTTAAAAACATATATATTCCTTTTCCTAAAGAAACAAACAACGGATTTGTAATCACATATGTTCCGGGGAACAACTATCTGTTAAGCCTTAATAACTATTATACAAAGACCAGGGATAACTTTGTAATGATGATGGGGCAGATTCTTTTAAATGATGTGTTAAAAAATAGAAGACTATGAAGAAATTCATTATAAATCATGGATATAGAGGAGAATAAATAATGTCTGAATTTAAAGATCAAGTATTAAATGTGTTAGAAGAAGTATGTGAAAATGATATCGTAAAAGAGAACCCAGATGTGCAATTATTTGAAGAAGGAATTCTAGATTCTTTTGGTACAGTGTCTTTATTAGTAGAGTTTCAAGAACGTTTAAACATCGAAGTGTCTATTTCTGACTTTGACCGTGATGAATGGGCGACACCGAACATGATTATTAAGAAATTGAAAGATATGAGATGAAAATAGGTGTTTGAGATACAGATAAGAAACACTTCTCAAAATTAAAGTTTGTAATTGCTAGTCTTACAAATCTGTAAAAGGAAATTGAAAAATAATGCTTATCTATTCAAATGAATGATAACAAGTGGAGGAAATAAAAATATGTCTAATTTGGTTCTGGTGCAAAGATTGTATTTATTTGAAAGAGGTATATAGATGCCTAATGGA
>NZ_PCOH01000070.1:0-8530 GCF_002976445.1 Bacillus sp. MYb56 | reverse complement strand
CGTACAATGAACTTCAACAATTACTAGCTACTTCCTAAACATTGTTCCTCATTTACCAACCTGTTTATGCTTTTTCAAACTTTGCAGCAGAACCATCATTGATAACTCTCCTTTTATGTTTATAAATTAAAGAATAAATTTTATAAAAATACGTTAAATTGGATTTTGTAAATTTTTTTAATAGATACACAATTTGGCTAATTACAAAAGCATTTCAAGTCATTGCTATAATTCATTGTATGTTGAAAAAACGCAGTTTGATTGCAAACTGCGTTTTTGTTATAGATTATTTGGATTTCTTTGAAGGAACATGCAGTATGACAAAGACTTTTGAATTCCTTCTAAATTGGCAAAACATTGCTTTACACATCTATGCTCTTGCTCTATGACATTATTCAAATGCTCTCATTAAATTTTTCATAAAAACATATGCAACCTGATAACCTCAATTTTTAAGAAGTTGAAAATCCAATGTGTACTTTCTACCAATTACAAAATAGATTTACGACTATTCCAATTAAATTTTTATTTAAATCTTATCTAATTTCCAAAACGACTGTAAATTTATATTTTTCTTCTTCTCCCAAAGTTTTATAAACACTAATAATAACCTTATATTCACTTAATAATAATTGATTTTATTTCAGGTGCAACTAACCCACTAATTCTCCACTTTAACATTAGTATGTTTATGGCGCATTTTAAAATATATTGGGAGACCTAAACCAGTTAACCCTATTCCACATAATGCTAGTAATGGTTGTGTAAATAATGTATTTAACACAATAAATGCCCCACCAAATAAAGAGATTATTGGTACAACTGGATATAATGGTACTTTATAAGGACGTATAAGTTCTGGCTCTCTCTTACGTAAAATGAAAACAGCTAAAAATGTCATTGTATAGAATATCCATATAACAAACACTAACATATCTGTTAAAGTATTAAACCCACCAACAAGCATCATAATTACAGAAATTAATAAGATAAATATGCCAGAATTATAAGGAATTCTGCTTTTATTAGATAATGTAGCAAACCATTTACTAAAAGGCAGTTTATTCTCTAAGGCCATTGCATAGGGAATTCGCATTCCAGTCATAATATATCCATTAATTGTTCCAAACACAGAAATTAAGATACCGATACTAACTAATTTACCACCCATTGTACCAAAGAGAATTGTTGCTATTTCAGATGCTGGTGTATCAGTACCTGCGAGCGCAGTTGCAGACATGACCAGTAGAAATGCAATGTTAATTAGTAAATATACAATCATAACAATTGTTAAACCTAAAATAATAGCTTTAGGTAAATCTTTTTTAGGATTTTTCATTTCTCCAGCAATATTCCCAACATGTATCCATCCATCATATGCAAACATTGTTGCTAATAAAGCAGAACCAAGTGCAGAAATAAAAGACTTATCGGATCCAGCTTCAATTGGGAATAATTGAAACGTTACATCGCCTTGATGTAGTAACCCGAAAATAATAAGAAGTCCTAAAGGGAGTAATTTGCATATGGTAGAAGCCATCTGAATTCCACCAGCAGCTTTTGCACCTAAAAAGTTCATTAAGGTTACAAAAGTTGCAGTAATTATAGCAATTCCAACTATAAGCATTTGATTTTCATTAGGATTTAGTCCAAACAGGTTAACAGTTTGAGTCCCAAAAATAATAGCAAGCGCTGCAATATTTGCTGGAAAGTAAATGACTGTTTGTGCCCAACCTAATAGAAATGCTGTTAGATTTCCATAAGTACGTTTTAAATAGGCCATCATGCCACCTGTTTCTGGGATAGCTGCTGATAATTCAGCAGCAGTTAATCCAGCACATATAGTTAAAATCCCACCTATTATCCATGCAAGCAATCCTAAGCTTGCCGTACCAGTTGCACCATATACAGCAGTTGGTTTGAAGAAAACACCAGCCCCTATAACAGTACCAATTACAGTAGTTAAAGCAGCAAAGAAACCGATGTCTTTTTTTAGTTGTTGTGTCAAAGTGATCACTCCTCTTTTATAAGAATAGATACACTCTCTAATGAATTTAAATTTTTGTTTAAATATTCTTCCCTATTTGTTTATAAAATATTTTTGCTAGTGAAATTTTGAACTTTATTATAGAAAATTAAATAACATAGCAAAATGAAAAATTGTAGATACTTTTGTGAAATATTTCACATGTTTATCTGCAATTATATCTTTAATAAAACATTCAGATAAGAACATCTATATCCAACATAAATTTATATAATTTCCAGCTTGTAGTGTATAACCAAAATTTCTTTAAATTCAGAAGAGATGCTATTCGTGACAAAGTCTAGCATACAAAAAAATAGGATTCAATCATTATTTTGCAATAGGTTTTTTTAACCTATAAATTAAAGATATTTTGTGAACTATTTCACAATCAATTGACATAACAATTTGAATGTTGCTATCGTATAGTGGCAATCAGGCGATAAAAAATACCATATATGGCACAATAAATATATTGTGTTTAATATTACTCACTCGTAATCGCTGGTATTGTTTGAGAAATAAACTCGTTTTGAAAGGACGTGTTAGTAATGAAAATTGGAATAGTAAAAGAGATAAAAAAAGGAGAAGCTCGTGTAGGGATGACTCCTGAAAATGTTAGAAAGTTAGTTAAAGAAGGTCATCAAGTTTTAGTGCAGAAAGATGCTGGTTTAGGTTCTGGATATACAAATGATGAATATACAAATGCAGGTGCAAGTTTAGTAACTCAAAATGAAGCTTGGGACGTTGATATGGTAGTAAAAGTGAAAGAACCACTACCTGCAGAATATCACTACTTTAAAAAAGATCTCATTGTATGGGGATTTTTACATCTAGCAGCTTCTAAAGAGTGTGTTGAAGCAATGAGACAAGCAGGAACTACTGCAATTGCTGGAGAGACAATTAATGAAGATGGTGTTTTGACTCTGTTAAAGCCTATGAGTGCGATTGCTGGCCGCCGTGCAGTCTTTATGGGAGCTTATTATCTAGAAAAACAACATCAAGGAGAAGGGATTTTATTATCAGGAATTGAGGGTATCCCTGCTGGAAATGTTGTCATTTTAGGTGGAGGAAATGCAGCGATTAATGCATGTGACATGGCAATTGGAATTGGTTGCCATGTAACCATTCTAGAACTAAACAAAACACAAATTGCTTATTTAAAAGAAAGATATGTGAATGATTCTGTAGAGGTTATTGAATCCAATACTGAAAACTTAGAAAAGCATATAAAAGAGGCAGATTTATTTATTTCAACAATCTTAATACCAGGAGCTAAACCACCGAAAATTGTAAAAGAATATATGGTTCAATCAATGAAACCTGGCAGTGTTATTGTTGATATTGCAATTGACCAAGGTGGAACAGTTGAAACAGTTGATCACTATACAACACATGACAACCCTATATTTATTAAACATGATGTAATCCATTATGCTGTACCAAATATGCCTGGTGCCACCCCACGTACTTCGACCATGGCTTTAGCAAATGGAAATATTGAATATTTATTAGTAATTGCTAAAGAGGGATTAGAAAATGCAATAAATACTAAACCGGCTTTAGCATCTGGTATGAACATTTATAAAGGTATTATTACCTATGAGAATTTAGGAAAGACGTTAGAGTTAGATTATAAGCCGCTGAAAGAAGTGTTAATATGATTAACAAAAATTTACCACTTAACATTGGTGATATAAAAAAGGCTCAACAAATTCTTTCTGGAAATGCACGTAAGACTCCTCTTGTTAAATCATTTTATTTGACGAGTAAAACGGGTGGAGAAATTCATTTGAAGTTAGAAAATATGCAATTAACTGGATCATTTAAGTTTCGTGGTGCATTTAATAAAATTTCAAATTTAACAGATGAAGAAAAAGCACATGGTGTGATTGCTTGTTCAGCTGGGAATCATGCACAAGGTGTTGCATTATCTTCTCATTTACTTGGAATCAAAAGTAAAATTGTTATGCCAGTTTCTGCACCACAAGCCAAAGTTGATGCTACCAGAGGGTATGGTTCCGAAGTTATTTTACATGGGGATACCTTTGATGATGCTAAGGCTAAATGTGAAGAGATTATACAGGAAACAGGAGAAACATATTTACATCCATATGATGATGTAGAGGTAATGGCGGGTCAAGGAACAATTGGTTTAGATATTCTTGATGATATGTGGGATGTTGATACTGTAATTGTGCCTATTGGTGGTGGAGGTATTATTTCAGGAATTGCAGTTGCACTTAAATCATTTAATCCATCAATTAATATTATTGGTGTTCAAGCTGCTAATGTTCATGGAATGAAAGCTTCTTATGATGTTGGAAAAATTGTATCCCATTATGAAGCACCAACAATAGCTGATGGATGTGCTGTTAAAATACCAGGAGACTTAACCTTTGAAATTGTTAAAGAATTAGTGGATGATATTGTAACAGTATCAGAAGAGGAATTAGAAGTAGCCATGAAAGACTTACTACAACGTGGAAAAGCTGTCGTAGAAGGAGCTGGAGCATTAGCTACAGCTGCTCTTCTTGCAGGAAAAGTTGATCAATATACAAAAGGTAAAAAAGTAGTAGCGGTTATTTCAGGTGGAAATGTGGACTTAAAACGCATTTCAAGTGTATGTGAGCATTTCTTTGTTGCGAATGAAGTAAAATAACCATTTGAATATCTTATAAAATAAATTAATTTTACTAAAGAAGAGCTAGGAGAGGACATCTTAGCTCTTTTTTGGTAAAAGGGGGCATATATCATGGCCAACCTGTTTAAAAAGAAATCTGTTATGCAATTGTTAGAAGAAAGTAAAAGTAAAACTTTGTCAAAAAATTTAGGGGCATTTGACTTAACTATGCTAGGAATTGGCGCAATAATTGGTACGGGTGTTCTTGTATTAACTGGATTAGTAGCAGCAAGAGATGCTGGTCCAGCAGTTATTTTTTCATTCATGATTGCAGCAATTGTTTGTGGATTTGCAGCACTATGCTATGCAGAAGTTGCTTCGACACTTCCGGTCTCAGGTAGTGTTTACACATATTCCTATGCGACAATTGGTGAGTTTGTAGCCCATTTAATGGGATGGACGTTACTATCGGTTTACATCGTAACAACAGCAGCAGTAGCTGGTGGATGGACAGGTTATTTCCATAACTTAATAAGTGGATTGGGATTAGAAATTCCAAAAGAACTGTTAACGATTCCATCACAAGGTGGTATCGGTAACTTACCAGCAGTAGTTATTACGTTAGTACTAACATGGTTATTATCACGTGGTACGAAAGAAAGTAAACGTGTGAATAACGCAATGGTATTAATCAAAATTGCAATTGTTATCTTATTCATTGCGGTTGGTGTATTCTACGTAAAACCAGAAAACTGGGTGCCATTTGCACCGTATGGTTTAAGTGGAGTCTTTGCCGGAGGAGCAGCAGTATTCTTCGCTTTCTTAGGATTTGATGCATTAGCAACTTCAGCAGAAGAAGTGAAAAATCCACAACGTGACCTTCCAATTGGTATCATTACTTCGTTAGTTATTTGTACAATCATTTATGTTGCGGTTTGTCTTGTTATGACTGGTATGGTTTCTTATAAAGAATTAGATGTACCAGAAGCAATGGTTTATGTATTAGAGGTTGTAGGACAAGATAAAGTAGCTGGTGTAATTGCTATTGGAGCTGTAATTGGTATTATGGCCGTAATTTTTGCTTACATCTATGCAACAACACGCGTATTCTTTGCAATGAGTCGTGACGGTTTATTGCCAGAATCTTTCGCGAAAATCAACAAGAAGACAGAAGCACCAACGTTTTCAACTTGGTTAACAGGAATCGGCAGTGCTTTAATTGCTGGATTTATCGATTTAAAAGAATTGTCAAATTTAGCGAATATTGGGGCGCTATTAACGTTTGCGATGGTGGGTGTATCAGTTATCATCCTTCGTAAAACACATCCGAAATTACAGCGTGGATTTATGGTTCCACTTGTACCAATTTTGCCGATCATTTCAATTGTTTGCTGTTTATTCTTAATGCTAAATTTACCGTTAACAACATGGGTGTACTTTGGTGTTTGGTTAGCAATTGGAGTAGTTGTATACTTTGTTTATTCGAAAAAACATAGTCACCTAACAAAAGAAGAAAGCTCATAGTTATTGTAATACAGGTGAAATGATTCTATACTTATCATTTCACCTGTATTTAGAAAGTTTTATATGAAATAAAAATATGGACAATTGCAAAGACTTTAATTTCAAATTTATATGTTTCTTTTTCATATAAAGAAACTAATATCCTTAAATTCGACATACTTCTTTATAAAAGATACATGATGTAAGTGATATACTTAATACTGTAGTAAATGAATTGTGTCCGAGTACAATAATAGTTACTACATTTCATATAGGGTAGTACCAGAGTTCTTACAACCGGGGGAAAAGTAGCATTTCTTATAGAAGAGATGCTACTTTTCTTCTTCATATTCCTTCATTATTTTATAAAACGTGTTTTTTTTTTAGCTCTAATATTTCCATAAACATAACAGCTATTATTTCTCCACTCTTCCATTTTGAATGAGTTTCTTCTATTAAGATTAGTACAAATAATACATAATTATGAATCTGAAGGTTCTGTTGCAAAGTACTCTAAACCACATTTGCGCATTTTAAAAATTACAGGGGATAGACTTTTACAAAAATACCTTTCATTGTACAACAAAATAGCTCAATAATCTCATTGAGCAAGATCATCGACACGTGAAGCACCGTTTCGCTCGTTCCTTAGGATTTCAAAGTCGTCTTCATGCCTCACGTACGATAAAAGGGATAGAAACGCTTCATGCCATATACAAACAAAGACGAAGTCTTCAATCAGACTCCGTCTTTTCGGCGTATAACGAATTACAGAATTTATTAACGGTTTCATAAAATTTGACCACAATCTTCCCATGTCTCTAAGTGTAAAAAACTTTGCAACAGAATCATCTCGGACATACCCGTATTACGAATTTTAAAAGAAGATTGAGATATCTCTTTTTTTGAATTAACATAAAATACGAATATTATGTATTCAATCCGTGATGCAAGCACCTATTTTAAGTTCATCTCCTTAAGAGGATCAGATGTGAATTCTAGCTTAAATACAAGCTTTATATTCTGTCATGATATTGTTGATGATTGTTTTGACTGGCAGAATCTCTTTGATTTCATGAACTCTTGCGCCAGCAAAAACAAGACCATTCTCACAATCACCATCCATTGATGTTATCAAAGAATCTAGCGTACAAAAACGATAAGAACAATTTTTTAGGCAATTAATGCACTTTTTTATTTTTATCTTTTTATCATCAGCTACCAGTTCAGTGAAGTTATTCTTAATAGCACGACCTTGGAGACCTACAGTTGTTTTGAGCAGTATAGTATCCTCCGGGCGAGCATGTACATATTTTTCTTTAAATGATAAAGGTGCGTCACACTCATTACTTGCAACGAATCTTGTCCCCATCTGTACTCCAGAGGCCCCCATACTTAAGGCACGAGCAAGATCTTTTCCGGTCATAATTCCTCCAGCAGCAATTACGGGAATTTTAACAGCTGCAACTACTTCAGGTAATATATCGAATAAAGCTCTTTCGGTTCCAAGGTGTCCCCCGGCTTCATAACCTTCTACAACAACTGCAGATGCACCCAGACGTTCAGATAATTTAGCAAGCTTCGCTGAAGAAACGATTGAAATAACTGGTATGCCGGCCTTTTTGCCCCAAGTATACATATCTCTTGAAATTCCAGCACCTGATATGATGAAATCAACTTTTTCTTCAATGGCCGCTTTCATTTTTTCAGCAAAATCATTCATCGCGAAAAGAACGTTTACTCCAATATAACCGGCATTATTCACCTTTTCCTTTGCCTTCCTTATATGTAGTCTCATTTCATCGATGGAAATTCCAGTTCCTGAGATAATCCCCATTCCTCCAGCATTTGCAACAGCAGATGCAAGTTTGCTTAATGAAATACCTACGCCCATACCTCCCTGCATAATTGGAACCTTTGGTATCATATGACCGATTTTTAACTGTGGAAAGTTCAAGTAAAGACCCCATTTCATCACTGTTTTTAGAGTGTACCTTTAAAGCATCCTTATTGTAGCACAGCGTTTTTAATAAACACCAGGAAATTAATACCTGATACTAGTAGTTTGTATTATTTTTTGTTGTTTTTCACAAAATGTTCGAATAATATTCTATAAATCTTGAAACAATCCCCAATTTACACTTTTATGAATAGCTATGGAAGCATAGAAAATCATATTCGAAAAAATTTAATTTAGAGTTTAAGGACATTCATATAAAAAGGAAAAAATATTTTTTCGTGATTCTTAGCATATTAAGAACATAGAGGGATAGCACCCCACGTCGCCATCAAGCTAATGACAGCAAATACCCCATAACAAAAATTTTATCATTTTAGCCAAGAAGACTCCTTCCTCAAGGAACGCGAAGTGAGTAGGT
>NZ_PCOH01000069.1:0-8554 GCF_002976445.1 Bacillus sp. MYb56 | reverse complement strand
GGAGCCCCTCAAGGATTGAGGGGTTGGGGAGTTCGATTAAGGGGGTCTGGGGAAGTGTTCCCCAGTAGGTTTGGACAAAGTCCAAGGTCTGGTTTTGTCATGCTAAGCATGGCTCGGCGAAGCCGAAAAGCGTCGCAGACCCCTATCGATTTTGATGCGTTAGCGTCAAAATACGTATAGGGTTACGTTAATTGACATCATTTCGTCGCTTTGCTAGACTGATGGTATCAACTAATCTAGGGAAAGTGGTGGCACTTTATGTTGGGTTCTATCTCATTTAATCAATCCCACCAAAGTTCATTGAGTCATAATAACAGAGAAAATATTCATGGAAATCCTGGGATTGATCCAGCCAGGTTACATGAGAATATTTACTTTGTTCAAAAGGATATCCGAAGTGTATACAAGGATGTCTTTCAAGAAGCAGTGGACAAGTATAACGAGAAACAAAAACGGAATGACCGTAAAATTGATGATTATTATGACAAAATACATAAAGATGATAAGACACATGAGCAACGAGAATTAGTCGTGGCGATCGGGGAAGGTAAAGACGACTCGAAATATAGGGAAGCCAAAAAGGAAGCGTTAAAACAGTATGCAGAGGCGTTTCAAGAGAGAAATCCAAACCTAGCGGTTTATAACATGGTTTTACATGATGATGAAGCGAATCCGCATTTACATATTAACTATGTACCAAATTTCGAAAGTAGTCGAGGATTAACGAGGCGTGTCGGAATGGATAAAGCTTTGCAGCAACAAGGTGTAGAGGGAACGGGAAGAAAGTTAATTGCACATTGGAGAGAATTAGAAACGGCCTATATTGAGAAATTAGCGAAAGAACACATTCCAAATTTTGAACGTGCCAATGTAGGTTCACATAAATATATGAAAGTCCGTCAATACAAGGAATATGCAGAAACAAAATCAATTGTTGAGAATCAAGTACAAGAAAAAGAGATGCAGTTACAAACAATTGACCATAACTTAAAAAATGTTGAAGAGAAAACAAACGAATTACAAGTAGTGAAAAAGAGTTTGGAAAGCGATGTCGTTGATAAGTACAAAGAATTAGAGGTAGTGAAACAACAAGTAGAGAGTGAAAGTGAAAAGCTACAGCTAATTGGCCAGTGTCATATAGAGTTAGAAAAAAGAGTAGAACAAATGCAAAAAGAATTAGATAGTGCTACGGATCAAGTACCAAATGAACCTGTTAAAATTCCATTTTTACGTAAAGAAGTAGTAGTAGAAGTACAGGATAAAATGTTTGGAAAAGCTGAAATCACGAAGAAACAGACAAGAAATTATGTGTTATCACCAGAACAATATCAAGAATTAACAAAGCAAGTGAATGCAGCGGTTACTATCAAAAAGGATTATGAGCGTTTGAAAAAGACAGATTTTGTGAAAGAGAATGAGAGTTTAAAAGTGCATGCAGAGGGATGGATGAAAGAAAATCGAACGTTGAAACAAGAAAAAAGTAAGTTGCAAAAAGAAGTTGGTGTATTAAATATAGAAATTAGCTCATTAAAAGCTCATATAAAGGTTTTGCAGACGAATATAAGAGTTTTATATGTACAAACGAAAAAAGTTTTTAAGGAGCAATTTAAGGCGTTTAGAGAGATTGTTAAAAAAGAATTGGATAACAAGGGAGTAGATAATCAATTTGAACGTGAACATAAGAGAGAAATAAGAAGACATCGAGATTTTGATAGAGAAAGATAGGATTGAATGTTGTGTTTTTGCAAGAGATGGAAAGCTTTAACAAGGTGTTTCATGTTATTATAGAGAAAGACATACAAACGAGAAAAACCGCCCAAGCTTTGGTCGGCGAGGCGGTTTTTCATAATAAGGTTGGAATCAGCCAATATATATTCTATATACATTCTAACATATAAAAGTTGATTCCTTCCACTAAGGGAGAGAATTATTTTATGACAAAAGTTGTAGATTTTGGACAAGCTGAAAAAAAAGCGAAAATAAGAGATAGTAAGATTGATAGCATTTATAACCAGTTGCAAACCGGTGGTTATTCAGAAGAAGAGAAAGCAATGCTCTTACAGTTAATAAGTAAAACAACTGGTGGAGATGAATATTTTATAGGGAAAAAGAAAAAACCTACAGATCGGGTGAGGTTTGTGCAAATAATTATGGATAATTACAATTATTTGAGTGAAATTAATTATTTATCTACAGCTGAAAAAGCGCTTTTAATGGATTTAATACCTTATGTAGAATTTAAAACAAATATTTTGGTTGAAAGAATAAGTAAAGAAGATGAATTTGATTCTGATAGTGCAACGCCTAGTTATCTTGCAAGAAAGTTAAATAGAACTAGAGGAAAAGTTTCAGAGTTAATGAATGGTTTAATGAAAAAAGGATTATTAGCGGTTGCAGAAACTGGAACAACTACCGAAGATGGTCGTATTTGTACAAGTCGTACATGGTTTGTAAATCCAAATATTATGTGTTGTTCTCCAAAAGACGGAGTAGATAAAGCAACTCAAAAAATCTTTAAAAAATCACTTAAAAATTTTGTAACTGAAAATGGTAAAAAACATAAATTGCCAATTTATTTATTTTAGATGTCATTTTATATTGACATCTTTTTTTTTATTATTTTTTACATTTTTTAGGTGTTCCTTTTTGGGTACACAGGTGTTCCTTTTTGGGTACACCCTATATCTTATAAACCCTTGTTATTACTGACTTTCTTTACTTTCCTCTTCTCACTCTTATATATAGGGCTAAAAGTTCCGCAAGGAACGGGTAGTATTTTTGAGAATTTCACTCAAAAATCTCCACCCTCAGAATTAAAAAGTCGGTTCGTTAATTCTCACCTAAAGGCTATTGCCTTTCTTTTTAATTCTGTCCTTGCAAAACTTTTTTCGGCTAGTGTGCTTTTCTCGCCAAGCCGACAGACAAAAAGCAAATTAATGGTTCTCGACTTGGACTAGTAAGTATACGAGCCGAACCGCTTAGATCATTCGTCCCAAGATAATTCTTATTCTAAAAATAGATACGTAATACGTGGGGTTTCGTCCCCACACGACGAGCCAGCACTCTAGCCAAAAAGCAAATTTCACACCAAAAAACCAGAACAAAATCACATTAAGTGAAAAATAACTCGAAAATATCTTATTTTATCAGTTGTTGAATGTCTGAAAAAAATCTAACCAATGATATTGTTGAGATCCTTTGGTAACTTCTTGCTGTGATAACTATCATAGTGACTTTTTCTCCAGCAACCACTATTAGTGGCTAGTTACCATAAGGACTTATTTTTGAAATTTGCTATTTTTTAGAAAATATGTTAATCTAAGAATGACCTATTTTTGTTCGGTTTGAGATTAAGAATAAATTTTGTTTTTCGTCTAAGGTATTTGAGCAAGGGTAGTAACACATGTGTGGGTATCCATACTAGGAGGCAACAATTATGGAACAAGGTAAAGTAAAATGGTTTAATGCAGACAAAGGTTTTGGATTCATCGAGCGTGAAGGTGGAGAAGACGTATTCGTACATTTCTCAGCTATCCAAATCGACGGTTTCAAATCTTTAGACGAAGGACAACGTGTAACGTTTGGAGTAGAACAAGGACAACGTGGCGCACAAGCTACTAATGTTCAAATAGCTTAATATTAGCTGATGAAAGACCCTCTTGTAGGGTCTTTTTTTGATTTTGTTACAATATTCCGAATACAACTTTTTTAAGGGGATTTGGGGTGCTTAACTTTTAATGAAAAAGAAGACGTTAGAAATCATAATTTTAGCATTATGGGGTAGCGCCAACAAAACGCGAATTTTGTACGCTAAGCAAAAAAAAAACAATAAGCTGTCTAAGTGGACAGCTTATTTACATAATTTTCGTTACAGGAAGTTATCAAAGCTATTCAATTAAACCAACTATATCAAGAAAAATTATAGTAGTTATCATTGCAATAACTGCTATAAGAAATTTAAATCTGAATTTAATCTTAATATCTAGTTTATCTGGAATAAAATATATTCCCAAACCCATACTAATACGTCCTATTAATAAATATAATTGATATAAAAATTCGTTATTTATTTTTGCCTTAATATATATTTTACTGTAATCAAATAACAGGAAATATATTAGAATTATAATTAAGTAAAGAACAAATAATTTCACATAGTTTCTCATTTTAGTTTTTCTCAAAATACTTTATACTCCTTTTAGATGTTCAATCAATTTATAAATTTTGATCTATTATTTCTCCCTTTATCCATGTCCAAAATTGTTTAAATATGTGATGCCCCCCTTATTATCAAGACGTTCTCTATTATAATAGATTCGTGTAAGTAGGAAAGAGTTCCTCTTGTATATTCTATACACATCTAGTTAACATAACGTCCTATTATCGGTAGTAAAGAAAAAGCGAAATCCATTGATATAATTAGGATTTCGCTTTTTCTTTGTTTATCATCCTATGCATGATTTTATACATTGTGGAGATATTAGGGTTTTTTAGGCTTGTGAATGTCCTGTATTAGTACAAAAAAACGTATGAAATCTTGTATAAAAAAGATTGATAATTTTAAAACAAAGTTCGATAAAAAAACTTTGTTGATATAGTTTTTTCTTTTGATTTTTAAACTTCAATTGTATTGTTAAATTAAAGGTACATTTAATGAAATAAGTGTTTTAGGCTAAAAATCTTTCTTTACAAAAGTTACTTTGAATTTAAGTACATTGACTTAACCAGTGCATAGGATAATTTTATAAAATTGTGAAGGATTGAGAAAAATGTACTATATTCCTTTTATGTATCGATATCAATATCCTTATTATGCTAATGTACCAATGTATAACTATGGAAGACAGTCTGTTTACTGGACTTTTCCTAATGAGATAGAGTATACAAACGGATTTGATTTTTTTCGTTTTTCCAATGGTGATGGAAGTATTTCGTTAAAAGATTATGGATCAGAACCATTTGTCGTTAATATTAATGAAGCAGCAAAGCAAAATAATACGTATCGTACTGCTTTATGGACAGGGAAACATTTACAAGTTACTTTAATGAGCATCAATGTTGGCGAAGATATCGGTTTGGAAATACATCCTGATGTTGATCAATTTTTACGTATTGAGCAAGGTCAGGGAATTGTTCAAATGGGCAAGAGTAAAGATAATTTAAATTTTCAAAGAAATGCCTATGATGATTTTGCAATAATGATACCTGCAGGAACATGGCATAATGTAACTAATACAGGTAATATTCCGTTAAAACTTTATTCGATATATGCTCCTCCAAATCATCCATTTGGTACCGTTCATGTTACTAAAGCAGATGCATTGGCTATGGAAGAAGATTATAGTCATGGCAATAGGAATACAATTAGTTATTAATCAAGCTTTATTATAAAATCTATAACTGTGTTTTAAAAAACAATTGAAAACTCTTCTTTAAATTTTAAAAAGAAGGTGTTACCTTTTTAAAGAAGGAAAAGACTATATAGCAACTGGAGAACAGCTTGGAGCAGAGGGAGGACAAAATATGGCTCAAACTTATTGGGGATCTGAGGTAGCCAAGAACTTAGGGATTGGCTCAAGTACTTTGCGTAAATATTGCCTTGCCCTGGAGGAAGTTGGGTATCCTTTCGAGCGTGGTAGTAATAATTCTAGAATTTTTTATCATAAAGATGTAGCAACTATAGAACGGTTAGTAACAGCTATGAACAAGAAGAACGTAACACTAGAACAGGCTATAAATCTAGCAATGACAAGTGTTACAGAAAATGAGATAGCAACTGTTGCTACAGATAGCGTAGCAGATACAGAACACATAAAAGCATTAACAGAACGTATAGAACGATTAGAACAACTTAATTTAGAGTTAATTCAAAGATTGGATCAACAAAGTAAACTCTTACAGGAAACTGATGCTCAAAGGATAATAAGAGAAGATCAAAGAGATATTCAATTAATGCAAGTGTTAAGAGAAATACAAGATAACAAGCGTTTAATAGCAGCTTCAGAACAGAAGAAATCACTTTGGAGTCGTCTATTTGGTAAATAAATTAGAATTTAATAATAGAAATAAAAGCTCACTTCTTATTTGAAAAAAGATAAGAAGCGAGCTTTTTTGTCTACTACCGATAAGTGGGGTTATGTAAACTTTTAATATGGTTTTTAATCTTTGGACAGGATTAAAATTGTTAAATAAAAATTATTTATACAAACTAATCCCTTATCTATAATAGATAAGGGATTAGTTTAATTTTGTTGTATGGTGTAAACAAAATTGAGTGTCATAATATATGGTAACATGGATATTTATGTGTTTTTTAAATTTTATTTATTCTAAACAAACAAAAAGAACTAGTATCATACTAGTTCTTTTTGTTTGTGGATCCATATTTAAGTAGTAGGGTACTACATATAAATCAATACAATATTAGAAGTAAAAGGATACCAACCTTTGTACAGATTAATTATAGCATAAATTTTCAGAAAAAATATATTTATTAGTTGGTTATTCATCCCTTGTTTTATCGTGTTTTGAATGTATACTTTTGTTAGTGGTTTTGGGGAAAATGAGTAAGTTGTAATGAAGTTAATAAAACCAAAGATCTGAATGTAAACAAATATTTAAAAGTTTACTTTAAAGATAATTATGTAAAACATAAATAAGTTAAACAAAAAGCCTAGTGGTTACTAGGCTTTTTGTCTGAAAAAAATACCATTCACATCCTATGAAAAGTAGCTATGGGATGTGAATGTATGAACGAAGAAAATATTGTTTTAGTTAGAGCTGTTGTTGAACCGAGTTTAATTGGTCCAACACTTCCATCTATTTCGCCATTCATTTTTGCCAACAGGTCCAACAGGAGCAACAGGAACGGCAATAACACTAGTATTTGAATCGTTAATTATTTAAATTAGATTAGTTCAGACTGCTATACCTAACGCAAATGTTAACCTTCAGGAGGCGGGCTCCTTATATATATTGAAAGCTATTTGGAGTGAATCCATGTTCTTTATACATTATGAAACGGATTTATAACTGTGATATAAGGACTTGCTGTTAATATTTATTTTAATTTTTTAGGTTTTTTTCTTATACTTGTACGTTTGTGGATTCATAAGTTATAAGGTGTAAGTGGGTGAAAGATAAGGTTGGTGTATAAATGAGTAAATTTAATAAGAAATTTCATATTCCGTGTGAATGTTTTCTCCCCCCTGTACCTATACCTGAAATTGGACCAACAGGACCAACAGGGCCAACAGGGCCAACAGGACCAACAGGGCCAACAGGACCAACAGGGCCAACAGGACCAACAGGACCAACAGGACCAACAGGGCCAACAGGACCAACAGGGCCAACAGGACCAACAGGACCAACAGGACCAACAGGGCCAACAGGACCAACAGGGCCAACAGGACCAACAGGACCAACAGGACCAACAGGGCCAACAGGACCAACAGGGCCAACAGGACCAACAGGACCAACAGGACCAACAGGGCCAACAGGACCAACAGGGCCAACAGGACCAACAGGACCAACAGGACCAACAGCAGTAGCGTGTTGTCCATGTACTAATATTCTTGATAATCCTGGATTTGATGAACCACCATTAGTGGGCGATCTAGTTCCAGGTTGGAATCAAATTGGGGATGTTACAGAAGTAGGTCCTCCAAACGCTCATAGTGGTCGCGTTCTTTCAGATGGGACACTAAGTCTCTTAGCTGCATCAATTGGACCAGGCGGAAGTATTAATCAATTGGTTGATGTTGGTGAAGGTTGTTGTTTTACGCTTTCTTTTGCTGCGGATGTAAGGGATAATGCACTTCTTATAGCTTCTGTATCTTTTCCAGAACTGGGGCAGGGATGTCCTCCTCTTGCTACAAATCTTGGACCATTAAATATTCCACATATTATACCTGTTATGAATCAACCGCAATCTCTTTTCCAACATTATATTCTTGTTGTGTGTATACCTCCAGGTGTGACTACAGCATGTGTTGCTTTCCAAAATATTGCTACAGGTGGAGAAGGTGCAACAGCTTTTGTTGATAATGTTGTATTCCAACCTACTGGTGGACCGTGTACTTCATGTTTACAAAACTTCTAATATATTGATGCAATTCCAGCTATTTGATGAGATTTTTAGTATAAAAGAGAGAAGGATTATATAGATCTTTCTCTTTTTTATTTATGGGGCAACGTCCTGAAAATGTGGATTTACAACATTAAGCTGTTTAGAAGTATGTTTTGCTGTTTCTTGCTAGTAAGAAACAGCATTTTTTTAAGAACAGTAATATTTATTCCCTCACCCCCCTCAAAAAGTGAGGGGGGTGAGGGAGTTTTTCTGTACAGTTTAAAAGTAATTAAAAACAAGAGGATGGTTAATAAAGTGGAATTGTTGTAAAAATAGTAGGATATATACTTTGAGGTATATATTCTATAGAGGGATGATATTGCATGGTTTCATAATAAGGTATAGCTGGATGTTGATAGTATGGCATATGCTGCATTGCATGATATACTGCATGCATTGTTGATTGAGCTCCATGGGTTGTATAGA
>NZ_PCOH01000068.1:0-8654 GCF_002976445.1 Bacillus sp. MYb56 | reverse complement strand
CTTGATTTTTCAGGGCTTTTTTATTAAACTGTCCATTTTATAGGGTACAGTTCAATGTTTATGGGATTCTTTTTTTATCTAGTACTGGTCCATTGTTACACAGACCTCAATTTATCTTTTGTTCATTGTTTAATTTTGTTAATAAACTACATAGATTCATATTAGCGTTTGATATCCGTTAATATTTTCTGATATCCCATTGCTTTCGGGCTACCGATCTGAATTTTATTTGTTAACTCATTATTATAGATTGTTGTTGCTTTCGCAAATTGATTACGATCCCATTGGTGATCTTTAGCAATTTGTTCATCAGATAAATTATAGTATGAATAAGTTACACGTCCTTCTACATCTGGAATTGGATCATCGAAGGTTGTATCAAGATGGTACCATTTCCCCTCAATTTTCACTAGATTCCAAGCATGAGGTTGTCCATTTCCAGTCCCTGTTACAATATGACCTTCTACTCCTGCCTCTTTTAACAATTGATAAGTTAATAATGCATAGCCTTGACAAACTGCAGAACGGTTTGCTAAAGCTTCATATGCCGTATAAGCCTGGAAAGAAGTATCATACGAAACATGTTTTACGACATAATCATGAATCGCTTTTACTTTTTCATGTTCATCCATACCAGCTTTAACAATAGAAGTGATAACTGATTTTGCTTGTGTCTTTACATAGTTCATTTGCTCTTTTGATTCACGGTATGTAATTTTTAATGTAAATACATAATCTCCTGGAATACCACGAATAGAATATTGTGTATTTGCAACGTTATATTTCATGTATTCATTTGAATCAACTGTCTCATCATATGCTTTAACAAGCGTATCCATAACTTCTCTAATATTAGATTGTTTAGATTTATATGTTATAGTTATATCTTCTTCATGATTATTAATATAATTTTTCATGTCTTTTTTATAAGCTTCTAATAGTTGTACCTCAGTTTGTACACTCGTATCTTCTTTATTTGGTTTTGTCACATCAGGATTTTGTGTATTTAATTGTTCCCTATAATTTAATGCATTAAATAAAAACTGTGCATACTGTTCACGAGTTACAGTTTTATTTGGTTCAAAACCTCCATTACCTGTACCTGATGCAATTTTATTCGACTGTACGGCACTAATAGCGTCCTTCGCCCATGAATTATCTGGTACATCATTAAAAGTATGTTTACTTAACACAGGAACTTTAAAAGCAGTCTTGATGACCTGTGCCATTTCTGCACGACTTAATGATTCTTTTGGTCGAAATGCCCCATTTTGATCCCCTTTAAAGACTCCTATGTCTGTCAAAAATAGAATCTCTTCTAGGAACATTGTTGAGTTTTTATTAATGTCCTTATATGGATTTTTAAGCTGAGACCCATCTTGCATAATATAAAAAGAGTTGTCCTTATTAAGAGTGCCTCCTTTTTTAGCAGGAGCTAGCACACGATAAATTAAAGCTGCCACCTGTTCACGAGTAGCATTATCTCCCAGGCCAAACATTCCATTTCCATATCCTCCGATAATATTACGATTAGCTAAGCTCGTAATGGCATTATTTGCCCAATGGTTTTTGGGAACATCATTAAATACAACTGAATTTCCCCCTGACTGGACTTCAGCTTTTACGGGATCACTACTTGTTCCTAACAATGCACCTCCTACCATCGTTAATGATGTTATTGATTTTAATAGTTTTTTACTCATAAACTCTCTCCTAATAATATATTAAAGTAATTAACTTTACTTCACTAAGTTTATTAAACAAGTGGTATCTTTTAACTAAAATTTATAGATTTACGATACGAGAAAGCCCCTGCAGGACTTAAGTCCGCCTTTAAGCATGGGATGAAAGTATCGTTTTTACGTAGCAAAACATGTTAAAATGGCCTCAAAGTCATGCAAAAGACTCTAAAACAATAATGTTCTCTAAAAAATGAATATTGTATGAGGTTGCACGAATCAATTTCACTTCGTGCGTAAAACAATACATGTCGTCAAGTACTAGACGCTAAAGCATAAGGAGAACCTATACGGTCTGTCATGGGAGTGGTGATAGCAAGTCGCAATCTTGCACGTCAGCAATACCAGAAATGGACTTCGCCTTTGGTAGCAAGAATCCCACTGACCTATGTCAGCTTGCCCCTTTAGGGGTGGGAGTGTCAAAAATGTACTATGAAAGACTTTTAGACAGATACAGTCTAGGATACTACAAAATACATATATAGTTTTATGCATTTATGCATTTTCTTCATTTTTTTAAAGCAATAGGTATATTTTGTATAATATTTAAAGGGTTTTTGATGTTTCTATGAAAATAAATCAAATTTTCTTATATTGATTCCGTAAAAAGCTATCATACATGATAAGAGATTTATTCTTTTGTTGTTCTTTTAAAGTTTCAAATTGATTAATAAAAGATTCTGAATAATCATTTTCTTTTATGAAATGTTCTAATATTGAGTAAGCAGTGTGAAGAACTTCAGAATCGTGCTTAGCCTGATAATATTCTATATACTTCTTAAAATCCGGAGGAAGATATAAATAAGGAATATTAGACAATTGCCCCTTTGACCCTTCAGAAATGGAAAATAAGAGTAAATCTTGCTCTTGTATATATTCCCTCTCTTGATCGCTATGATATTGATAGGAAAGTCTCGCTATGAATTTCCTATCATAGTCTGATTCCGCTTGAGTAATTGTTACAAAATCATTTATTTTCAAAGACCCACCTTGGTATACAAACTTCTTAGCATTTTTTACATTTGGATTATTATAAGATAATTCTTTTACAGATTGAATTTCAAATGTAGTATGACCATGTGCTTTATCATTTTTATTAAGATAAGTACTACAAATAAGTACAAAATTATCATAAAAATCGGGTGCTGTAGAAATACAAGGTAAACATTGAATTTCTATAATTGAATACTCATAAGACGTATTGATGTTACTTGGAAAAATCATTTTATAATTCTCCTTTAAATTTATTACCCATACCATATAATCGATCTTCATAAAAAATAGAAAAGCCATTATCGAATTGATAAGGGCTTTTCACATACTTTTATATAGAATAAAAATCAGATGCCTATAGAAGTATAACACAAAATTCAATTAAAACAATGTGGCTCTGTTGCAAAGTTTGAAAAAACATAAACAGGTTGGTAAATGAGGAACAATGTTTCGGAAGAAGTTAGTTCCAAATTTGATAGATGAGATTTCCATATTTATGAACCGGTTCTGGTGCGCTTATATATTTTAAAAAGAAAAGACACCCTAAGGTGCCTTCCTCCGACTTGATAACCACTTTAATTTTAATAACATTGGACGCCCATCCAAATATTATTATACCATGTTAAGTTATTTTGTTCATTTATGCTGGTCGTCTGTAGGCTGTTTTGTAGTCCATGTAGCGATTAATAAGAAAATAATAGCAATAACTACACCTAAAAGTCTTTGTTTGAGCCACATGGATAAGGCGAAATTTGAAGTAATAGCTAAAAAGATAAATATTACGGTATATTTATTGAATCTCATTACGAACAACCTCCCAACGGAACTATACTCAAGAAAATTTTACTATTTTCTTGTTTCGTAAAAAATAGTATTAAACAAAATTCAGATTCTTTATTCAAATTCAGTATCTGGAGTATACTCAGTTCAAATGGAGGGTGCACCAGAAGGAGCTAAAATTATAAATGAACAAGGTGAAAAAAAGAATGAATTCTCTATAGAGGAAAAATTTAAAGTTATGATTCCCAAAAATGCAGCAAGTGGAAATTTCAAGATAAGAGTAAATGCAAAATTGCAGAGCTTACAAGCAGTTACCTTTGATGGCCAACAAAGGATTCAAAATACAACTGCTTTATTACTAAGAATGAGTGAAAAAAGCAGTACAGATATAGTAGTAAAATGGGAGTTTTTAGGGGCGTTAAAAATTATGAAGGTAGGAGAAAATAGAGAGGATTTAAAAGGGGCAGTGTTTGAGGTTGTAAGTGAAAATGGGGATTTTAGACAAGAAATCACTACAACTGAGAATGGGAGTGCTACATTAAATAAACTTCCTACTGGTACGTATATTGTAAAAGAAATTCAGGCTCCAGAGGGTTATGTACTTGATCCTACAATAAAAAAAATGGAAGTAAAAACTGGCGAGATAGCAGAAATAGAAATAAAGAATCAAAAAATAACAAGTGGCCTGGAAATTAAAAAAGTGGATGCTACATATGAAAGTGCTAAACAATCTTATGATATACAAAGTAAAGAGCACACAATGGAAAATGATCTTGCAAGTAAGGAAAAGCATCGCCTGCCATCAACAGGAACGAAGTTTCCAACTGTCCCGTTTGTAGGACTAGGACTTGTTATTCTAGGAATCTATATATTAAAAATAGGAAAAAATCATAGTTAAAAACTATAAACAATAAGGATTTTGTTACCAATGCTTAAAGTTAAATATGCTAAGAAATGTTTTGTGAAAAATGTAGATTATAACAATTCCTATAAATGAAAACGCTTGCAATGGATGTAATTATGAAAAAACTATATGATATACCTAAACATTTTTTGGCATATAAGAAATAGTCCCCATTCTTCTCTATTTGCCTATTCTTACACTTATCATAATTTATTATGATATAGATATTGTTTTAAAGTGTTTTGCACAAAATGAACAATTGAGACTTTTAGAAACAAACACCTCTATGACCTTACTCATTTCTTAATTCACATAATTTTCAAATATTAAAACTCCACATGTTAATATTTGTTATATAATAAAATCAAGCCATATGTAAGATGGTTTCCCCGTTACGAGTAATGAGATAGTTTGATTCACCTTTTATACATTATCTGAAAAAGAGCTTGTAGTGATTCCTACAAGTTCTTTTTGTTGCTCTTACAAATACGAAAATATCCTTTTTAGCAACCAGTCATTTTCCGTTGTGAATTTTATCCCTCCTAATAAAAATCATAATATCTTTTTAAAGAAAGTTTAGATTTAAACCCCATATAGTGATCCCTATGAATACATAAAAAAGGAAGAGAATTTTAAAAATTCTCTTCCTTTTTTATGTATTCATTAGCTGTTTAGTATATCGAAAAATGATGTAGAATTTACCTATTATATTATAAAAGTATTAAGCATGATTTTAAGATGAAATATTGCATATTAAAATGTATTGATATTAGTTAATACACTTAATATAATGAGAGTATAAGATTCACTACATCATAATATTAAAAAGGAGGAAATGATTATGGAAATCGCAATGGCAGTTTTAAAATTCATAGGTGGAGCAATTCCATTGGTTCAAGAACTTTTAAAAGCATTTATGTAAGTTTATTACGCCGCAATTATTTATAGGAATTATCAGATAAAAGATCTGTATATCAAAGATAAATTGATGTACAAATCATTTGTCTGAAAAAACTTTAAACAAGAAATAGAATCCCAGAAATCATAAGGGATTCTATTTCTGTGTGTGTAATTATGGCTGTACCCCATGCCCATCAACCTAACAGAACAGATTGCCCCCAAAACGATAAAAATAAACTTCGTTTCTATAAAAAACACAGAATTTTCGTTAAAGGGGAACTTCAAAATGTTAACTTGATGGGTTGAACCCCTTATTCCCCCTTATCGAGGGGGGATTAGTGTTCAATTATATATATTAATTATGAACAAAATTCACCTATTAGCACTTAAAATATAGGTGGATTATTGCTTAGAAATAAATTTGTAATTGCTGGTGATTTTTATCTCGTTTACTGTAAAAATCACTATAGAAAGAGAGAAAAGGGTTGTAATGGTAATAAAAATAGAAGAGATATACCAAGAGATATTGGACGGTAAAAGGAACAGATTTCCCAAAGGTACATGGAGTGATGATCAAGATAATAATCTAGCAAAACGTGTAATCAAGTATCTTATAGAAAAAGTTTTAAAGTGGGATAAAGAAACAATTCTTAAGAGTTGGAAATCCCAATTAATTATTAAATATAAATTAGGTGGTTTACTTAGCGTTAAATATCATGATAGCCCATATGTAATGATAAATGATGTTTATCCGAATTGTTTTAAAGAATGGGAATTTCAAATGACACCTAGGAACTATTGGACAAAGGAAAAGGCATTGAAAGCGTTAAAATGGACGATAGAAAAAAAAGAAAGGTTAACAGATAATAAACTATTGGAGGTTTATAACGTTCGGTGGTTATCTAATCATAATTTGAGTTCGCCTTGCCAAATTTTTTGGAGAGGTAGTCCTTACATAATGATAAATGAATTATATCCAGACCATTTTAAGGAATGGGAGTTTAAAAAAACTCCTAGTCGTTTATGGACAAGAAAAAAAGCGTTGGAAGCATTAAAATGGACGATAGAGGAAAGAAAACAAATGAATAATGAGGAGATAAGAAAAAAAATTAGTGTAATTTGGTTTTCAGAAATAGGCTTAAGGACCCCATTGGAGAGATATTGGAATGATAGTCCATTTAGTATGATAAATGAGTTATATCCTGGATGTTTTAAAGAGTGGGAATTCCAGAAAACACCTAAAAACTACTGGACAAAGAAAAAGGCACTGGGCGCATTAAAATGGACGATAGAGGAAAAAGAAAAGTTAACTAATGAAGAACTTATAAAGGTCTATAGTAGAAGATGGATGATTAATCAAAGGTTAATAACTCCATTAGAGAGATTTTGGAAAAATAGTCCATATGCCATGCTACACGAGTTGTATCCAGGGAAATTTAAAGAATGGGAATTAAATAGAGCCCCTCGTGGATTTTGGACAAAGGAGAAAGCATTGGAAGCATTGAAATGGACGATAGAGGAAAAAGAAAAATTAACTAATGAAGAACTAACAAGGGTATATAGTAGAAGGTGGATAATTAATCAAGGGTTAAGAACCCCATTAGATAGATTTTGGAATAGGAACCCACATACTATGTTAAGTGAACTATATCCTAATTAATTTATAAAAAATATGAAAGTTTAACATAAATGAAACTAAATCTTTCTTTTACGGGCTCTGTTGCAAAGTTTTTATATAAACAAAAAAATCCTACTTTAGTAGGTAGAGTTTATGCAACTTTGAATAGTTTCTTTAATTCATTGTACGTCGAAAAAACGAAGTTTGGTTGTTGCAAACTTCGTTTTTGTTTATATAGGGCATGAATAGTTTTGATGCTTTTCAAGGTACGTGAAGCATGGCGAAGACTTTGAAATCCTGCGGATTTGGAAAAACGTCGCTTGATATGTCTATGATCCTGTTCGATGAGATTATTCAAATGCTTGATTGTGCAATGAATGGTATGCTTATAAAAGTCTTACTCTCCCAATTTATTGAACGCGCAAAGTAACGCGGGAGTCTTGTCTGTTGTGAGAACCATTGCTTCTCCTAATGTTTTTACTAGTCTTTTCATAAAGGCATAAGCCGCTTGATGATCTCGTTTTTTGCGAAGCTGAATATCCAATGTGTGTCCATCTTTATCAATTGCTCGATAGAGATAACGCCATTCGCCTTTCACTTTGATATAGGTTTCATCCAGGTGCCAAGACAGCTGCACAGATTTGTTTTTCTTTTTCCAAATCTGATAAATGAGATTTCCATGTTTATGAACCCATCGCATGATGGTAGTGGGATGGACCGATTTATCACGTTCTTTCAAAATTTCAGATACATCTCGATAACTTAAAGAAAAACGATAGCAGTAGCCGACGGCTACCAAAATAACATCTTGTTTGAACTGTTTTCCTTTAAAATATCCCTTTTATCATTCTCCTCATTCTGTTTTGCAAAAGTTTAGCTTACTTTTAAAAACTTTGCAACAGAATCGAAGGGACAAAAAGGGTAGAAAAGACATGGATTTGCAAGGGAGCGTCTGCAAAAGTTTATAAATAATAACATATATATATGCCTATAGTAGTTACGAAAAGGTAACAAAAATGCTTGATATATATTTTGAGTTTTTGTTATTATAAACTTATTTATTCTATATTTTTGCAAATGTACTAGAGGGAGTGCCATCATGTATGGTATGGTTGAAATCGCAAAGGAGAACAATATAAGTCTCTATCATTCTCTTCGGTTTCTGATTGAAACGTTCCCATTACTAAGACAAAAGAAAAATCTATGTTGGGTTTTCTTTTGTCTTAGTAGTGGGAGGAGCCCTAGTGTTATGTTATAACACTGAAATATGTAGGAGAAACTATAGATTTTGGTTGATTATATGGAATGAAAAATTAAATCGTTATTCTTGGGATTCAGACTACCATTATTCTCACTACTATTCACACTATTATTCACATTAAAAGAGGTATAAGGAGGAAGGTATATCTATTAAGATGGAGAGATATACCAAGTTAGAAATGAACATTAAATTTAATAAAAAAGTAGTAGCATTCACGGCAGGATTAACGGTATTATCTTCACCATTGGTATCGTTTGCAGAGGAACAACAATCAGTAAACAATAAGCAACCTACAAGCGTCCAGGAACAAAGTAAAACAGACCAACTTCAAACATCAGATGAACAGGCTCTAAAAAGTATTGAAGCTAGTTTTGAAGAGGTAGACGGACGTGGTGGAGGTACTGTCGATAATAAGAAAGCAGACAGTCTTCAACGTTCAGAAGGTATTCATGAAGAAAC
>NZ_PCOH01000067.1:0-9051 GCF_002976445.1 Bacillus sp. MYb56 | reverse complement strand
CCTACTCACTTCGCGTTCCTTGAGGAAGGAGTCTTCTTGGCTAAAATGATAAAAAGAAAAGGAGTATGTAAAAAAATAATGGAGAAAAAAATTCAACAAGAGAAAGATAACTCAAAACACGTTTTTTATGATCCTAAAGGAAGAAGAAAAATAGCTTTCAGTTGGTTTCTATGTATCTCAATAGTTAGCATAAGTATTGTATTTTATTTTTTCTTTCGAAGTATTTTTTCAACACCAGAAATTCCAAATATGAATCCTTCTGTAAAGCAAGATACTAAACTTGTGCCTATTAATCAAAAACTCAGCGACGAGCAGTTAAAGAAAGAAGAATTTAAACCTAATACCGAAATGAAAAACGATGAAAATATGGTGAATTCAACGAGCGATAGTAAACAATCTAAAGAAGTTTATGGTTTTTATGTAAACTGGGATGAAAATAGTACTGCTTCTTTAAAAGAAAATATCGATTCCTTAACCACGTTAGTACCAGAATGGTATCACTTAAAAGCAGACTTAACAGTTAGTAGTGAGATAAAACCTGAGATTGTGAAGTTAGCCAAAGAAAATCATGTGAAAATTATGCCTTTACTTACTAACTATACAGAGGAAGCTTCTGGTCCTGATAGTGAACTTATTCATAAGTTACTGAATTCTCCAGAGCATGTAAAGACAACGTTTATTAACAATTTAGTAAAGCAAGTTGAAAAGAATCAATTTTCAGGTATTAATATTGACTTTGAGGCAATACCTGAAAGCGATAGAGAAAACTTAACAAATTTCATGAAAGAACTTACTACGGTCTTTCATAAACATCATTTGCTTGTTACACAAGATGTCCCTGCTAATGATAAAGCCTTTGATTATGGTGCATTAGCCAAAGTAATAGATCGTATGATTGTAATGATGTATGATGAGCACTATGGAGCAGGGACATCAGGACCAATTGCTTCAAATAAATGGTTTGAACATACGCTCAATGATCTAAACATTCCCTCCGAGAAACTTATAGTTGCTTTTGGTAATTATGGATATGATTGGGAAGTGAAGAGTAAAAAACCTGCGGAGCCTTTAACTTTCTCAGAAGTTATGAAAATGGCTCATGATTCAAATATAAAAATTCAATGGGATAAGATCAGTGGAAACCCTTATTTTCGATATAAAAAAGGAGCGAAAGAACATACTGCTTGGTTCTTAGATGGTGTTACTCTTTATAATCAAGTCAAAATCGCAATGAACCATAATGCAAAGGGGTTTGCATTATGGAGACTAGGAGCAGAAGATCCTACTGTATGGAAAGCTTTAAAAGATCCTATTGAAGTACAAAAAAATCCTGATGCATTACATAAAATCGCTAGTTTAGATGAAGTAAATTATTCTGGACAAGGCGAAATTTTACAGATTGAAAATGAAAGACAAAATGGATTGAGAGATTTTAAAGTAGGAAAAGAAGGTTATCTTACAGATGAAGTGTATCAATCACTACCATCTGCATATCAAGTGCAGCGCTATGGAAAACCAAAAGGAAAACAAGTAGTACTAACATTTGATGATGGACCAGATCCTAAATACACCCCGGAAATTCTAGATATATTAAAAGAGCATAAAATAAAAGCAGCCTTTTTTATACTTGGTGAAAACGCCCAACTAAATCCTAGTCTTGTTAAAAGAATGTACGATGAAGGGCATGAAATTGGCAATCATACTTTCAAGCATCCTAACGTAGCTGATACGTCTTTACTACGAACAAAAGTAGAGCTGAATACAACTCAGCGACTGATTCAGGAAATAACTGGACATTCTACGGTTTTATTTAGGCCACCATATGAAGCAGATGCCGACCCGGATTCATCAAATGAAATATTGCCTATTTTGCGTGCACAAAATATGAACTATACAATGGTGGCAGAAAAAGTTGATCCTGAGGACTGGGCGACGCCATCAACAAATGAATTAGTAAAGCGTGCTGTTAATCCCATTTATAAGGGGGAGGGAAATGTTATTCTTCTCCATGATGCAGGAGGGAATCGTACCCATACGGTAGAGGCGCTGCCAATTATTATTAAAGACCTTAAAAAGCATGGATATAGTTTTGTAACAATTTCAGATTTAATGGGTAAAGAACGAGATGAAGTTATGCCTCTCGTTTCTTCTGAGGATAAGCAATATTTACTTTACAATAAAGCTGTTTTTTTAGGAGCCGGATATTCTAAGCATATATTAACAACTATTTTTTATATTGCTATTGGATTAGGTATTTTCCGATTCCTATTTTTAATTTATTTTGCATTCAAGCAGAAAAAGAAAACAAAATCTCGTTTATTTGCTAATTCGTCTTATCAACCTTTTGTTAGTGTTGTGATAGCAGCATATAATGAAGAGAAGGTGATAGCTAAGACGATTCGCTCAATTTTGGATAGTAATTATAGAGAGTTTGAAGTTATTGTCGTTGATGACGGATCGAAAGATGGTACGTCAAAAGTAATTCAAGAAACATTCTATAAACATCCTAAAGTTCGTTTAATTCAGAAAGAAAATGGTGGGAAATCATCCGCAATGAACTTAGGATTTCAAAAATCAACAGGAGAAATCATTGTCACTTTAGATGCGGATACAATTATTGCGCAAGATGCTATTTCTCTAATGATTAGACACTTTGAAGATCATAATGTAGCGGCAGTTTCAGGCAATGTCAAAGTGGGAAATAGACGGAATTTGTTAACTACTTGGCAACATGTTGAATATATTACAGGATTTAATTTAGAACGCAGAGCTTTTGATGAGTTAAATTGTATTACGGTAGTTCCTGGAGCTATTGGAGCATGGCGTAAAAAGAATGTAGTCGAATCTGGATATTTAAGTGAAGATACATTAGCAGAAGATACGGATCTTACTATAACATTTTTACGTGAAGGGCATAAAATTGTATATGAAGAAAGAGCATACGCTTATACGGAGTCACCTGAAGATGTGAAAAGTCTTATTAAACAGCGATATCGTTGGTCGTATGGTACACTCCAGTGTCTTTGGAAACATCGAAAAGCATTGTTTAATGCAACACATAAAACATTAGGGTTTATTGCATTACCTAATATGTGGTTATTCCAATATATTCTGCAATTCATTGCTCCTTTAGCAGATATATTAATGATTATGGGGCTATTTGGTAGTGATCCGCTGAAAGTTTTAGGATTTTATTTTGTATTCTTTCTAATGGATCTTCTCGCTTCTCTGTTTGCATTTAAATTAGAGAAAGAGAACCCTAAACCACTAGTATGGTTAATTTTACAACGCTTTATTTATCGTCAATTTATGACTTATGTTGTAATTAAATCTATATTTTCATCCATTCGAGGGGTAGCGGTAGGATGGAATAAACTAAAGAGAATGGGAAGTGTTGAGCATTCCCCAGAACATAAGGAGGCATCATAAGAGAGCAGACGATCTGCTCTCTTTTTGTTAAAAGGACTCACCATATCAAAAAAAGAAAATTGTTTGAACTTGTAGCATAAAATACAATTCTGTTAGGAATATATGCGTTTTACTGATTTTCATTTTATCTTTGCACCAGAACCGTTCTTAGTTATCATATTCAAATTAAACAGTTAATTTAATATGATGGAAAAGTGATGGTTATTACCCTATTTGTTTCTCCTTATGCCAAAGATAAGACCAAGTTCTGGTCTTATCTTTTTTATTTATGGGGTCTTGCTACACATCCATTAGCATAACAAAATTTTTGTTATGGGTTATTTGTTGGCATTGGTTTGATGGCGGTGTAGTGCTATCCAAATGCCTTAGTGAGACAAAGTGATATTTCGTTGACCTAACTCGGATATGCAATATTACATATAAAAATGTATTGATATAAATATAAGCGCTTACTATAATAAACGCATAAAGATAAATCACATTTTAGTAACAACAAAAGAGGAGGAAATAATATGGCAATCGCAATGGCAGTTTTAAAATTTGTAGGCGGAATCATTCCATTTGTACAAGAACTTTTAAAAGCGGTAATGTAGGTTCATTATTTAGCAATTATTTATAAAAAATTATCATACAAATGATCTGTATATCAAAGATGAATTGATGTGCAGATCATTTGTGTGAGCAAAGTCCCTTTAGATATTATAAAAGGACTTTTTAGTAATCAAACTTTATTCCAATCCCATAGAAAACCCACAGAGAACACGAATGTTTTCTGTGGGTTTTGTTTATTTCAAAAGAGCTTGGGGGAAAACTCATTTTGATCAATTTTATTTTTCTAATACATCTGAACGAACTAATTTTAGATCATCCGTTTTAATTGAACCTGTTGAAGTGGAGGATACTTTTACTTTTGTAGCTGTATCCCAATAACCGCAACCTTGCCAAAACTTTGCAAAAGGTGAATTTACTGTTTTATTTACAATTCCTGCAGCTACTGAGCCAGGCTCTAGTGTGTATTCAGCAGTAACTTGGTATAATGCAGCTGTAATCGTTCTATCTGACTCATTAGTAAGGCTAAATTTACGAGACACTGTTTGTTCTTCACTTAATGAGATACTTGTACCAAATGTACTTTGGAACTCATAACTTGCGACCAAGTAAAAAAGCGCCCTGTTTACAGGGCGCTTCACTTTTACCTAATGACTAATATTGGCACTTGGATATAATGTTGTTCCTCCAATTGAAACTTTAATTTCATTTGTTAATGGAACATTTTGTTCATTAATAATTGTTCTCCACCATTCCCATGCAAGACCAGTACATTCTCTTGCTACGATTTTTACATTTTTTGAATTCGGCAGAAGTGGTATGACTGTATTGGGGTACCGCCACATTGCCATCAAACTAAGAAATCAATCACCTCCAAAACGAAAAAAACGAGTTGAATTCACATAAATAAATGTAGAAAAGTAAAAATTTCGTTTAGGGGGTACTTCAAGACCTTGGCTTGATGAGCATGGGGTACCGCCAGCATTTCGGAAAAACCCCACGCTAAGCAAAAAATAAAATAAGCTGTCCATATGGGCAGCTTATTTACATAATTATCGTTATTGGAAGTTATTTTGTAAATTAGTATTCTCATTAGATGTTTTTAAAAACTTTGGAAATAATTTATAAATCAGGTTCCAGAATAAACATCCTAATAATGTTCCAAAGGTATTCAATATTATATCGTCTATATCTGATGAACGTCCTGATGGAAAGATATATTGGATAAATTCGATTAGTAGAGAAAATAAAAAGCCTATCATTGTTATTTGATAAATAGAAAGTTTTGTGTGATTTTTCCATAATAAGGTGAAGCCGAATGGTATAAATAGAATTATGTTAAACAATATATTTTTGATAGGAACCATAATATCAACATAATTGGTCATTAATTTATACATCCCAATAAAGGGGATTAAGTTTACTACTCTTATTTGTTCTATCCCTGTATGTCTTGGTATCACAGTAATCAGTAAAATGGCAATTATCGAGAGAGGAAAAATTATGTTCATAATGATTGTGTTTTTATGTACAACTGTTTTATTCCCCTTCCTTTTTACTAATACAATTGCAATTGTACATATAATAATGGTTGCAATTAAAAACAGGGGAACTGCATAACCAAAAGATCTCCATAACTGTGTCATGTTTTACCATCCTTTTTATTCCATTTTAGCATATTTAAAGATATAAAAGTAAAATGTATATCCTATACATGACCGGTTAACATAACGTCCTATTATCGGTAGCAAGGAAAAGGGGGGAACCCTACCCTCACAAGGGAACCTTCTTTTTTGTTCTATGGATCTATGCATTTTTTTATACATTCCTATCCTGGCGTAGTTTTAGGGTTCTTGTTTGTTACTGGATTACCCGAAAAATTGTATAAAATCTTGCATGCTCTTAGCGTGGTTTTTTTCCGAAATGCTGGCGGTACCCCATGCCCATCAAGCTAAAATTTTATAGTACCCCCAGAACGAAATTTTGTACTAACTTGTAACAAAAAAGCTCATTTTTTCGTTTTGGGGTATTTGCTTTTCTTAACTTGATGGCGATGTGGCGGTACCCCCTAAAATACGTATACGTTGAAAATAAGAAATGTATTGGTTTGAGATTTGAGAAGAATCGTTAAGTTTGCTTTTGATTAAAAGGGAAAATACACGCTTTAGAAATAAAACAGCACATCGGTTAAAACGTTGATTAAGTCCTTCTGAACTCATAAGTGTACCTGTATTTGCATAAAGCTGACTACATAATCGAGTAAGGGAACTACTTGCTACATGTTGACTGATCCAAACACATAAAGCAGCCAAATCTCGTGTACCATACTTACTTTTACGTTTTACAAAACCTGTCTCTTGGCCAAGTTTTTGAAGAATAAGTGGAGATAGATATCGCTGTAGTTCTTCAGCGAATAAATAAAACGCATCTTGAATCGATAGTTTCATACAAAAACGCCATCCTTTCTGTATATTTCTACAAACAGGATAGCGCTTTTTTCATTTTATAGGTAAATTTCTATGATGAATCATTTAATCGATATTAGAACTTATTACTTTATATTTATCTTCTTCTGCAACATCTATAATTGCACGAATCTTTTTTTGTTCATTATTCAGCTCATGTCCTTCGATCCAAACCTCATATCCCATTTCTCCCGTTACTCCAACTTTAGTTATAACAACATCTAACTGTTTTTCTTTTTGAAAATATTCAATAGCAGTTTCCTTTGCTTTTTCTCGAGTTTTTGGAAATTATTTCTCATTTAATGGATCTTTCGTTGTTAATGTAATGTAAGAGACAAAACCAATAATAATCAAAGTTATTGTAGAAAGTCCAACTAATAATAATTTTTTCATTCTTCTTCATCCTTGTCTATCTTTTTTTAAAGATTAACACTATATTTATCGTTTTTCAATAAATTTTTATTATTTATTATTATTTTTTTATTGATAATATCTGTGGTTTTAGACAAATATAAAAAGCGTTTCTCTAACTATCCTGATCTTTATCTCAATTAATCTATTAAATAATCCTATTATGGAATTCCATCACATCGTCATTAAGTTAAAAAATTTATTTATAGTACCCCCAAAACAAAAAAAAACGAGTTGAATTCATATAAATAGCTTTTGGAAAATTGATAATTTTGTTTAGGGGGTCACTGAAAAAGTCTTCATAGTTTAAACAGTAAATAGAAGTGCGAAAAGCTAGTATTTTACTAGCCTTTTTATCAGTAAAAAGTCATATGCTTTTTATCTTCTTTATAATATTGTAAACGATCTTGTAAAGTACCAGTATGAAACTCAAACTTGTGACCATCTGGATCTGTAAAATAAATAGACCGTTTATCTCGTTCATCTCTCTCTCGTCCAGGTAAGATATTAACATGATTTTGAATTAATATTTCTTTTAAAGAATCAAATTCATTATTTGTTACAGTAAAAGCTATATGTGTGTATGAGTGCTGAATTTCATTTCTTGGTATACTTTCTTCAACATTTAAAGCAATCCATAAACCATTTAAATCAAAATAAGCTAACTTTCTACCTTTTACTAATAATTTTGCTTGAAGTATATTTTGATAAAACTCAATAGCTTTCTCTAGATTTGAGACTGAAAAACAAATATGATTAATACTTTGTCCCATGCTACATGCTCCTTTTTAATTGATTAAGTTATATATTCCATTATAAGCAAAAAGGCATTTTTCTACTAGGAGTACAGACCTATCACTATCAAGATAATAAAATAAAATCCTCTCTAAAATGAAAAAATACGCTATTCTTTCTGTAGAATCATAGGAAAGGATGGCGTTTTTTATGTCTGTTTCTGTGTCTGACGAATTACAACTATTTGCTCAAGAGATTCAAAGTTTTTTATCTCCAAATACCTTACGGGATCTTGCTACTCTATGTTTCTAACTAATATTTTTGCACCAGAACCTTTTTATATGCAATATTGCATAATATTATATATGTTATTCATGTTATGTTTAAAAATTAAAATATACTTAAAAAGTATATTATCATGAAAGGAGATACACCATGTTACCAAATACAACACGTAAACTTAACAAAAAGAAGAAATGGATTATCAGTGGGGTTATTACATTAATTGTTATCGTTGCAGCCATCAATATTTTTGTCATGCAAGGTAAGAAGAAGAGTGAGGCAAAGGCAGATGCTGTTAGCTTCGAAAAAGTAACAGAGCGTAAACTTAATAATACAAAATTGATTTCAGGGCAGGTGAAACCTGGGAATATTGAAAGCTTTTATGCAGATCCGACAAAAGGAAAAGTAAAGGATATTGAAGTGAAAGAAGGGCAAGAAGTAGAGAAAGGAACGAAATTATTCTCTTATGATAATGAAGAAATTAATTTACAGATGAAACAAGCTGAGCTTGATCAAAAAATGGCTACTATGCGTTATGATCAAGAGCAAAAGAAAATAGATTCCATAAAGAAAGAGATTAAGAAGGCGAAAGATAGCGGTGCTGGGAAAGAAGTAATAGATCCGTTAGAAGAGCAAGTAAGCGAATTAGAAATGGCACAAAAAACAACTGATCTTGAAAAAGAAAAAGGAAAGTTACAAAAAGAAGAGTTAAGTAAAAAACAGAAAGAACTTACGATTTATAGTAATTTTACAGGTGTTGTACAAAAGTTAGATAAAGATGCAGCACAAAGTTCATCTCAAGCTTTAGGTGGCCAAGGGAAAGCATTCTTACAAGTTGCTTCTAAAGATCCGTTCCAAGTTCAAGGGACTTTAACAGAGCTTCAAAAGTCACAAATTCAAAAAGACCAAACGTTTACTGTAACTGCGAAAGCAAATAATAAGAAGAAGTGGACAGGTAAAATTACAGAAGTAAGTGAATTCCCAACGAGTGCAGAGATGGCTCAAGCAGCTGGTGAAGGAACTCAAAATATGTCTCAATATACATATAAGGCAAGTCTTGATAGCCAAGATGGTTTATCTCCAGGTTATCACGTTTCTTTACAAGTAAATTTAGAGAATAAGACAATGATTGCTGTTCCAAGTAAGAGCATTGTAGAAAAAGGCGAAGATGCATTTGTTT
>NZ_PCOH01000066.1:0-9346 GCF_002976445.1 Bacillus sp. MYb56 | reverse complement strand
TTTCCAGATCACCTTTGATAAGATGATTAACTGCTAATAGCTCAATAATTTTTCCATGTTCCTTTATTTCGAACACAATTGGTTCTGTAACAAGAACGTAACCGTTTGGAGAAGTCTTTTCTACAAATGAATACTTACCATACGCTAGATCTTTAACGTTAATTTCGCCATTTTTATCTGTCTTATATTCGCCAATTACTTTTCCACTTGCATCTTTTAACTCGAATACTGCACCTTCTAATTTTTTACTAATATCTTCGTTATCTACTTTTAGTAGTTTTACACTACCTTTTACTTCGGTGTTTTCTACTGTAAAAGTCAGTGTTTTATTGTGCTCTTTAATTTCAAAAGGATACTTTGTTTTATTTCCAATATATCCATTTGGTGTTTTTGTCTCTAAGAAATAATACTTACCAAATGTAAGGCCTTCAACATTTGCAATTCCATTTTCTTTTGTTACTGCCTTTTTCACTTCTTTTCCATCTTCAGTAAAAACAGTGAATTCAACATTAGGTAGCACTTTACCTGAATCACTAAGTTTTTTTATTTCAATGTTCCCTTTTGCCTTGTTGTTTACTATTTGAACAGCCCCAGTTTCTCCAGTCTTAACCTCAATGGTTTGTGGTTTATCACCTAAAACATAGCCTGTTGGCGCTTTTATTTCTTTTACAGTATAAGTACCAATTGGTAGGTTATTTAATTCTGCAGTACCATCAGCACCAGTCGTGATTTTTCCAACTGATTCATTATTCGCATTAAAAACCTCGAATACCGCACCAGCTAATACTTCTCCACTTTCTCCAACTTTTTTAATTTTTTTAATTTTTAAAGAACCAGCAGCTTCCCAATTTACTGCAAGGTCACTACTAAGCTTTTCTTCATTTCTTTCTAATAGTACTGTAGCATTCTGAACAGTATCCGTACCGCGGTAAGCAATTGCTTGAACTTTTGTTAAGTTTGCAGCAACACTTAGATTAAATTCACCTGTTTTTGTATTTTTAGGGATTTGGATACGGAATTTCTCTCCAACTGAAAGCTGATCTTTCACTTCACCATTTTCACTAACAATTTTTATTCCATTAGGTGCATTTTTCGCTACTACTTTATAAGAACCACTCTTAGCATTTGTTTGTACTGTATATAGATTTGTTTCGAAGAACTCACCTTTTAATTCTGCTTTTTGTTTTTCAGCTGGGATAACATTCATATAAATATCTTGCGTATCCCCACTATTATTAGCAGCATTGATAATTGCCTTAGCCGCTTTTTCAACATTTTTATTCGCATGTTTCAGTTCATTTACATCAAGTTGACCTAATGCATTCCAAACTGCAAGCTGAGTCGCGTAGTGTGCCTCATTCTGATTAGCTACTCCCAACTGCTGAACACTTTTTTGTGGGAAACCGTTTAATAGGACCCTATATACTACATTATCTGTTTTCCCCATTTCAGGAAGATCTTCACCATTTGGTGATTTTAGTCCAAGAGTTAAGCAATAAGCAATTTGACCGCTTGAATTTTTAATAATTTCAGTTCGAATATGCTTACCTAGACTGTTACTATAACTCCAATCCATTGAATATTTCTCATGCGTCATAACCTCTGCACTAGCCCTTGGTAAAAACACATTAAGGAATAATGCCAGTACTGATAATAATGTAAAAACTCTTAAAATAACTCTTTTCCCCAATCTTGAAACCTCCCTAAAATAAATTAACCTGAGTATTTATCGAAATATTTAAATCATTCACGATCAACCCAATTATCATTATAAAACAAAAAATTACAAATATTAAACACTTTTGTCAAAATCGTCAGAAAAATTACACATTTTGATATTTCTCAAGCTTTTTAGCACATTATAACTATATACAGATTCCAAAAAAAGGACTTAATTAACAAAACTAATATGTATGTTAAGTATGTAAATACCCAGTTCTTTTTGCTCAAGTTATTAACCTTTTATCCAATGCATAGGTTCCTATCTAAATAGATTTTTTTGAATACGTTATGCAGTTTTCTAGGGACTATTTTTTGGTCCTTTCGTTTTTTACCATCTTCAAGTCCTGCAAAATCATAAGCTTTGCTATGTATCTTTAACAATCACCCAAATACGTATGGACAATTATCCAAAAATATACAGATAAATATAATATCGAGAACAATAGGATTAAGATAAGGAGTGACTGTCTTTGTATCGTCAAACATTTGAAGAATGTGTATGGGATTGCATTATGAAAGGTGGACATAGGTTTGAATGTGAAGATATATGTCGTATGAATCCATCTAGTGCTAATTTTCACGGGTACAACCCTCACTCAATACCAACAACATCTGCACCTATATCATCTTATGGTACACCTTGGGCTTACGGGTAAAACTCCTACTCACAGCCAACAATTTATTCTTCCATTTTCCCAATAGATCCAGAGTGCTACGCCCAGTGCATAAGGAATGGTCATAGTACCTTGTTCTGTCAAAATGCTTGCAGAGAGAATCCATGGTAAAAATATTTTAATTCAATAAATAAGTAAAAAAACTATCTTATCAAAGATGTTTTTTTATTTTCACACACAAGATTGTTACGAATTTAGGGCCTATTTTTTACAAATAAAAAAGATGACTCATTTCTGAGCCATCTTGAATAAATAATTCGCTATATTCTTAACTGTTTCCGCAGAATGTTCGTTTACAGCAATAACTTTAATTCCCCAAAATTCCTTCATTCCGACTTTCCTCTCAACCTTTTTAATACTCTTTTATTGAAAAGAAATTGAACGAAACAAATATCGTTCCTTGTCACTTCTGCAATAGATGATGCAGTTAACAAAAGCAAGGGTATCCTCTATTTCCAAGTATTTTTGAAAACCTAAGGAAAATACGGCCCCTATTATTATATGAATTTAATCTCTTTTTTCTCCACTCTTTACTTTTATTACGTTACGTTCTTAACAATTCGCAAATACATAGTATCCTTTTTCCCAGCGTTCTTTTAACCACCGCAATTTAAATTCCATGTTTGGTTCATAGGTAACAGCTACTTCCATCAGTTTATATTCCTCTAGAATTTCCAAACATCTATTTGGGCTCGGAAGCGTGCGTATAAACTTAATATCCTCATTCTCCAAAAAACCCCATACAATTCCCTTAAAATTAATTGGGAGTAGTTCCAATATCGTATCTCTACTTAATCCCGATGATTCTAAAAAATCTTGAAGATACGATAAGGATAAATATGTCCATGAAGTACTTTGATACTCCTCTCCCAAATTTAAATTCTTATCGCTATTAGTACCACTACATTCAGTATGTCTTATCGCTTCTATTCCCCATTTCATCTTTTTCCCTCACAATCATTATTCCCAGAATCGACTAATAAGTATTTTTACTAATTTATACCAGTTACCTTTAAACATCATAATGGACTTCTCTATTCCTTCTTTTCACATAATGAATATATAGGTAGCATGAACAAATCATATTTATTATCATCGTAGAAAAACTATAAAACACATTGATTCCTAAAACATCACAGAATAATAAAGCAACCATGCTTAAAAGCTAACGTAATTAGTTTCTTTGCTTTCATATTCATATGCTCCTATGATTGTATGATTATTTGCGTCTTTCAGCTGTTATTGTATTGCCTTTACTGTCAGTCATTTTTAGAGAACCTGCTCGTAAGAATTCAAGTTTATACTCTACAAATGCATTTGTATTCTTTGCATCTATCTTCTTACCGTCTTTTACAAACTCAGTAGGTAACAATGTGACTTGTTTCTTGTCTGCATCGAAAAGCCATGTTCCTGTCATGTGATTGTCTTCATAAGAAGATTTACCTGTATCATCATAAGCAGTAAATGAATTATCTTCACGGAAGTCTAACCCTTTATGGAATTCAGAACCTTTGTAACTACCCCACTCACCTAGTAACTCCTTACCGTCTTTTGATACTTGTACACTGTCATCATCAGAATTAGAAGTTGAAGGCTTATCGAACTGTACTCCTGTTTTCTTACCAATAGCGTTTGCTTGGTCTAATTGAGCGTCTTGAAGTGGTGCATAGCCTTTTTGCCAATACTCATTACCTTCTTTAATTAAGTCCATTGACTTTTGAGACTTATTTCGGTCTTCATCTGTAACTTTTCCTTTGCCTTTTATAATTTCAACTTGTAATGCATAGGCTTTACTGTAACAATCTACAGCTTTTAAGATTTCTTTATGTGAGTCTTCAAACTCTTTTGGCGGTTCTATTTTCTTAAACTTAGCAATACTTTTCTGTACCTCAGACTCTTCTTTCACTATCTCTTTTACTAAAGACTTTTCATCTTTGTCTTTATCCATTGCTAACTCAGTTATAACCGTAATTTTCTGTACTAACTCAGAAGATAAATTCGTCATACGTGTTGGGTACTTCTCTTTTGACAACTTCTCCTTCGTCTCTTCTTTAGACTCTACTTTCTCTTTCGGCTTTGCTTCTGTTTTATCAGTTCCACAACCTACTAACAACATGAACGGTACTGCTAATGTTACTAGTTTCTTCGCTCTCATACATCATACCCCTTATTCTGAATGAATTTTAATTATTAGTTTGTTTTACTTGCAATACTCTTTGTTGCTTCTTCGAATAACTTTGCACCTTGATGTGACTTTGTAATTGATTCTTTCAGTTTACTTTCACTCTCTTCACCTACTGCATCTGAAAGGAGTTGGAATGCATCATAGTATAAGTCCATTGATTCTTTTATCTTGTCATGCTCTGCTTTCAGTTCAGTTGGTGGTTCAAGATACTTTATTTTTCTTACATATGCTTGTGACCCACCTGTTACAAGTTGTATTTCACTCTTCTTTAAGCTTACTGATTTAATGTCTGATTTTGCTGAGTCCTCAATCAATCGTAGTGTTTCGTCTATTTTATTTGCATTGTCTAAAATATCTTGCTTGTATTTGTCAACTTCTGAACCAGTTACCTTACTAGAAGAGTTGGAAGAACTAGTAGAGTTAGAAGTACTTGACTTACTTGTCTCCTTATCTTCACCTTTCGCTATAGATAAGCTATCCTCTTTCTTGCTATCAGTTGACTTACTCTCTTTTTCTATCTTTTGCGTTTCTTCTTTCTTTGGTTCAGCTTTCTTACCATCAGTTTCAATTGTAATACAACCACTCAATAACATAACTGGTAACGCTAAACTTACTAATTTCTTTGCTTTCATGATTCCTAATACCCCTTTATTTGTAAAATTTAGTGCAAACAAGTTAATATACTTAACTAAGAAATTTTCCCCGAATAATTTCTTAGAAACTACTATCCATAGATTACCTGTATATTCATAATCTTTCTATATATATCATTTTACAAAGAATTACAAATATGGTCAAAGGTATTTATGTAGTCTTTAAAGGTAAATTTATTAGATGAAAAGAAAAGTTTTATTTTTAAACCTTTTCTAATACGATCAATTGTTCATTTTCTAACGAACAAATTACAAACGAAGGTTGAGTCGTGAACATCGATTCATCGTTATTACAACAAAACAAAGGTGAAGAGGCGGATCAATAATGAAGAAAATTAACCTACTTATTGCCGGGGTGCTAACTTTAGGGTTAGTCGCTTGCGGTACAGAAGAAACAGAAGTCAAAACAAAAAAAGAAACGAAGAAAGCAGAAGAACAATAATGCCAAGAACGAGAAAGATACAATAAAATAATAGTTGAATGGGAGTCCAATACATATTATTAAAATTAAAGTGGTTCTAGTCGGAGGAAGGCACCTTAGGGTGTCTTTTCTTTATTTTCAAAAGGACCTGCTCAATTAATACGTAAAAACATAAGGTAAAGTGAATCCATTAAAATTTTTGGTAGCACTGATTATGAAGAAAATGGAAGACTATCAATAACACTGTTAAAAGAAACAGCTAAAGCCATTAAATTTCCAGTTAATCAAGGGAGACTCTTTTTCTCTAAGGGTGGTAAATTTGAAGCAGTTAAGCTGAACATTGCTGAAGTATTTGATAATTTAGAAGAGTTATCAACCATATCAAGATTTCTAACTGGGTATGCGGATTTTGTATTAGTTGGTGATGATTTAGAATTCGGCGTATGTATTGAGAGAACGGAATATCATTATGAATTCAGTATGTGGGGATTAACGAAAATCTAAATTATGAAAATAGACAAAACCACCTTTTTGATAGGTGGTTTTGTCTACTATTTCACATACACATAGGCTTCATTTGCTGTTACATAGTATGTTTTACCTTTGCTATTGTGTACTTTATATTGTGGTGAGCCATTGACACTTACTTTCGCATCAATCATGAATCCTAATCCTATATCTACAGAGCCAGCAACATCTTTGTCTTGCCAAGAAGGGTATTAGTGAAACGTAGATTATTAACCTTAGCAACAACATGCTTACCTACAAAGGGACTCCACAGTAATTTCTCCTATTATATATATAAATCATGCTTAGTTAAATTGGTTTAACTTTATATGGAGCCAAAACCTCTAAAAACTTATTTTATAATTACATAAATAATCCCAATATATTTAAAATATGATATAATGATGCATTGATTACTAGTAATTAGGGGGATATACAGCATGAACTATACACATATGCCAAAAGGAATAGGAATGGTTAAGCGGACTCCATTCGCTTCGATACCGAATAAATTCATCGGTATTGGTAAGATTGTTAAAAAACAAACAAAAGTAGAGTGCCCTACATTAACCCAAGACGAACAAGAAATTATTGAAAACAAGTTATTATGTTCATTTCTTTCTGAAGAGAAGATATTGATTACTTATTATAGAGATGGTCATTTGCTTACTAGATCTGTGACTGTAACTGACATAAATCCGATAAAGAATTTAATAACTTGCACTGATGCATCTTATAACAGAATTTTCCTTAAATTTATAGATATAATTGATTTGAGATAAAAACATACAGTTTTTCAAATATATCCGGGAATAAAAATGAAAGAATCTTGTATTCTAGGTTAAATACAGATAGAGAAAAATTGTAAGTTCTTGTGAGAGTTAGCAAGATAAAGGCTGTTTGTTTATGTTTTGGACTGTCTGTTATGGTTATCGAATTTACAAATACAAAAGAGGAACAGAACTTAATAGAGAAAGCTAAGGAATCATTTAGATAATAGTTAAAGCCGCCCAATTAAGGACGGCTTCAACTATTACTTCACTTTGATATATTCGTAAAACCATTTATCTTCAGGTCGAGTATCCATCCACCAAGTAATTTTATCTAATTCTGTATTAGGTAAAACTTCGGTTTCGATATTGCATAACCCTGTAAATGGATCAGTAATAATTCTACCTTTCGTTCCTCGTTCAACCATAGCTTGAATCGCTTCGTATAGCAAATTAGTACCAAATCCGCCAGACTTAACGTATTGATAACCACCGTTAGAAACAGATTGTTCTAAGTGTTTCTCTCCTGTATACCAATCTAATGTTTTGTCACCTTGCAATAAATTAATATCCACTTTCCCAATACCATCAATATAACCATTATCGGTATATTGCCAGATATCACAAGGATAAGAGGGTTTCTTTTGTGGACGGCCATCATTTGTTCCATAGCGCGGTAACCAAATAAAATCAGCTTGTACACTTTGTAAATTATAGTCACCGTACATGTGATGAGCTACATAAAATCCTACTTTCCAACCTGCAGCTTTACATGTATCAATGAAAGCTGGTGATGCTTTTGCTAAATCATTAAGGTTACCTTTGCTTTTCATTGACTTTTTTGTATCGTCTTCCACATCTAATACAAGGAATTTAGCATTAGGATTTACTCTTGCTAAGAAGTCCTTAGCTTCCACAATTGCATCAGCTACTGATACAAAACATCCATAAGCATATGCCGCATGTGGAATACCGTATTGCTCTAGTTTCGATACATGCTCATTATATAAATGATCTACTAATTTCGAACCGTATTGTACACGACAAATAGCTAATTCAATTTGCGGTGCTGCTACATCCCAATTAATATTACCATTCCATTTTGAAATATCTACAATGTGTCCCATTATTGAACATCTCCTTTTTCATTTTGATCAGCGTCATCTCCATGACTTGTCCAAATGCCTAGTGCAATACCAAATAAATAAACAGCTTGCTGCACCTTTTCTAAATTACCTTCAAATCCAGTTACCCCGAACACTGATAAAATCAATCCAAGACATGAAAAGAGCGCAACCCATGTTTTCCAATTGCGCAAACGTTTTAAAATATTTTCTTTTGTAAGTGGCATCTTTAATTTGCCTCCTTTTCTAAAGTATCCAATCTTTTATGAGCTTGTTTAGAACTTTCTTCTACCCTTGTAATACGTTCACCAAGTACAATCATCTGTTTTTCATTCGCCTTTATATCAATACGAATATCATCAACGCCTTTGCTGATGTACTCTAATTTCGCGTTCGTTTCTGCACTTTGTTGGCCATCCAATTTAATGGACCTTGTTTTATTTAATGAATACCCAAAATAACTAATTGCAAGAGATAGCAATGCAATTAATAAACCAAGTTCAATTGTCATTTTTTCGCTCCTTTCAAAATAAAAAAGCCTACATTTCGCACGCTTTGAAGATGCTTATTCTGCTGGTTGATATGTTACACCAGTAATCAATTCATATTGCTCCAGCGTAATTTTCCCTCTTCTTACAAATACCGCTACATCTTCATTTGATAGGAAGAAACTCGTTATAACTCCTCCTTATGGTAATTCTTCTTGTAAATCCATTCATTTAAATGTATAATTATATAAAAATTTGAATCGAGGTGAAAATCATGAGAATTTTTAGTTCATTATTGATCTCTACTATCTGTTCAACAATCCTTTTAGTTTGGAATTCCCTTTCTTTCTATACTGGATTCACAACAGGACATACATACTACTGGGTTAACGGTATCATAGCCTTGATTTTCCTTCTATTCTTTGTCTTAAATATGCGAGATATCATAAAGAAAAACTACAGAACATCAGGACAATAGGAGTTGATACATATGTGGGAAAGATTTAAAAACTATAAATATTCCTCAAAAGAATTAAAGTTCATGCTTTGGTTATTTGGTATTACTTGTTTTGTACACTCAGTCGATTTCTTTGGCGGACTATTTTCTTCCGAGTTCCTTTGGTTTAAAGGGCTTTGTGCTATAGGAGCATTGTTAGCTTTTATGGATGTTAAGCGACAAATCAATAGGTACAAGATAGCGTTGTAAAAGGAGCCATTGTAGGTTCCTTTTTCTATGCAAAATAAAAAAGCAGCTGTTAAGCTACTTTGAATTCTTCTTATCCCCAAATGAAATGATATATAT